>JAUVQW010000094.1 GCA_030597945.1 Actinomycetes bacterium | reverse complement strand
TAGTATATTTCTTTTCACAAGTGTTGGCAATATCGACAGTTTTCGTCCCTTTTCGGTCTAAACTTGTTTTTTAAGCGACACTTGGCTACTTACTATTTTGTTATCGCCCTTACCGTTTTTTTGAATCCGGCGACCGCTTCCGGATGCCTCATTACCAGCAGATCCGCACCAGCGGTAGCCATTGAGAGAGCTGTCATCAACTCCCACGAAATAGCACGGGTAGCCCCATCTCCCCACGACGGCTCCTCGATAGCTGTCACTTTTGCCTCTTTAGTCTTCCACGATTCTATACCTAGATTGCAGATGACCGGAAACCTGGTCATCTCATCACCTTGTTGAAGGGCTGCCAGTTTAAGTCTCTCGATTATCGTGTAGGTGTAATCAAGGCCATAACCAAGTGCGCCAGTAGACGGATCAATGATGATCTTGTTTTTTGAAAGGCCCATCTGAGAAAGATGGATATTTAACTGTTTTGCAAGATTAACATCGCAAGGCGTTAAGGCGATAATGTTGAGATCAAAACCCATAACCGCGGCAGCGATTGTCTTGTAGTTTTCTTCGGTAGCCGGCCCGATTCCGATGTTTTTACCAGAAGCCACGTTGGCAACTTTCTCCAAGACCTCTTTATCTTTTTCGGCGTTTTCCGTCCCGTAGACGATAAGGGGAATATCTATCGCTTCTAAAACGGCGCTGACAGTTTTAGCTGCGGCGTCTCCACTTCTATCTTCTCCGTTTGGATCAGTGCTGGCAAGCTGCAGACAGACAAGGTCGGCACTCCATTCATTTTGACACTTAAGAGCCCATTTGACCGGATCGGATGCGACCTCTGCTATCTCTTTATTTATTGCTTCTGGCCAGTCCGATGGATTATTGTCATAAACTTCCATCGCTACTTTAGGATGGGAAGCAATTTCACCCTCAAACTCATGCCAAGCCAGAGTCGTTTCTCCGCCCAAAGTAATACTTTTTTCACCAGTTCCAATTGTTACTTCTTCGATCTTCCCAGAATATGTCTGTGTCGGTACTTGAAAAGGCATTTTTCCTCCAATCAATTCGTTTTAATTAGTCTTAGCCTGCTGTGTCGCGGCTATTATGGTGTTCTTGAGCAGCATTGCTATCGTCATCGGCCCGACGCCGCCGGGCACCGGGGTTATAAGAGAGGCTACTTCCTTCACCTCATCAAAATCAACATCTCCGCAAAGGCCTGTTTCCAGTCGATTCACCCCGACATCTATTACAGCAGCACCATCTTTAACCATATCTTTAGTGATAAATCTTGGTTTGCCGATCGCCGCTATTAATATGTCAGCCCGCTTCGTATGCTCACTTAAGTCCTTTGTCCGCGAATGACATATCTCTATAGTCGCGTTTTCTTGTAACAGCAACATAGAAACCGGTTTCCCAACGATGTTGCTTCTTCCGACAATAACAGCGTTTTTGCCACTGATCTCCACGCCACTCCTTTTTAAAAGCTCTATGGTCCCCCTGGGAGTACAGGGAACAAGCACGGCGTTACCAACCATTAATTTTCCTACATTGATTGGGTGAAAACCATCAACATCTTTTTCGGGGTCGATCGCCATCAATACTTTATGTTCATCAATGTGGTCGGGAAGGGGCAATTGTACTAAGATGCCGTTTACCTTGGAGTCTTTATTTAGCTCATCGATAAGAGCCAAAAGCTCTTCTTCCTTCATCTTTGTCGGACGTTCATATTTATATGAATCGATCCCCGTTTCCTCGCATCCTTTTTCTTTGTTTTTAACGTAGACATGCGATGCCGGATCGTCGCCGACCAAGACAACGGCTAGCCCCGGCTGAATACCTTGTTTTTTTAATTCACTGACCTCACTTGCGATCTCTTTTCGGATTTCACTGCTTGTCTGTTTTCCATCTATAATGGTTGCGCTCATTCGACCTCCGTTAAAATGTCACTCACAAAGTATTATTTATCAAGCTACCGCTGATCTCTTACCTATTATTTTTTCCAATATATCGTTAGCTGCTTTAACAGCTTTTGAATCATCCGGAAGTTCTACCAATGACCGGTCGGCCATATCAAATTCGGTTACAATCGGATCATTCGGGATCGTTCCGATAATATCAAGTGATCTTTTTTCTGCTTCTAAAAGAGCTGCCCTGCTCATTTCTTCGCTGGCCAGTCGGTTTAAAACTACTCCAAGCCCACCGACATCGATCTTCAATTCGATGACCAGATCTCTTATCCTTGCCGCAGTCCTTACTCCTCTAGGACTGGCATCAGACACTATTAATAGGTAAGAGACATCTTTAGTCGTTCCCCGGCTGATGTGCTCAAGGCCTGCCTCGTTGTCCATGATCGTATAAGGATAGTTCTTTATAAGGATCTCCATATATCTCTGCAGAACGGAGTTTACATAACAATAACAGCCAGTTCCCTCAGGTTTTCCCATCGCCACCAGATCGAATTCTTTAGTCTCGACCATCGCGTCTTGGAGTTTTAGCTCTATCCACGTATCTTTATCCATCCCCGGCTCGAGCATGCCGAGATTTTCCAAAAGATCATCGCGAACTCCACCGACTGTCTGCCCGACTTCAATTCCCAAGACTTCATTGAAATTAAGATTTGCATCAGCGTCTATTGCAAGCGCCGGTGTCAATTTATTTTTTATTAAATATCTTACCGCCATCGCGCAAAAGGTCGTCTTACCTGTTCCACCCTTTCCAGCGACCGCAATCAACTCACTCATCTAACTGCACCTACCTTATATTAATAAAAAATCATGAAAGACCTAGACGTTCTATTATATTTTCCCGACCGCCAAGTTTCCAGCTATTTTTCAAATTTTACTGATGGAAACAGACCTTCGTCAGTATGTGGTAGAAAAAGAGCAGACATATATTTTTCCATAAACTTATTATCAGCCGATAACTCCTGATAACTCATGTTAGCTGTTATCTTCCCCGCCTCTAAAAGAACTCCCTGATCTATGACCGCTTTGGCACATCCAAAAAGAGAGCCGTTTCCTACAAATTTGTATAATTCGTTAGGAATATCGGGAAGCAACCCGATGGTTATCGCTTCCTTTATGCGAATATAGTTTCCAAAAGATCCAGCTATCAAAACCTGGTCTATCTCACCGATTTCTACACCTACCCCTTCGACCAAAGTAGTAATGCCTGCATATACTGCGGCTTTGGCTCTCATAAGATTATCTATATCTACTTCGCTAATAACGATATCTTTATCGATTCCGGTCACCTGGCTCCAGGCAACCACATACTCCCATCCCCCCTCAGGGGTTTTCCGCACTCTATCAGTACTTAGATCTTGATTAATTTTCCCTCGCTTATCTATGGCCCCAGAAAGAAAAAGCTCGGCTAAAAGATCGATAAGGCCTGAACCACAAATACCGATCGCCTGCTTATCACCGATAGTCGTAAAAACAGTTTCATAGGTATCCCGCTCGATTAATACTCGCTCGATGGCACCATCGATGCTGCGGATGCCGTTTTTTACTCCGCCGCCCTCAAATGCCGGCCCGGCCGAACACGAACAACCGACCAGCCAATCGGAGCCGCTGCCAAGAACAATTTCGCCGTTTGTCCCGATATCTATATAAAGGGTCAGTTTATCTGATTCGATAAGCCCTGAGGCAACAACGCCAGAGGTTATATCCCCGCCAAGATAGCTGGCAACACACGGGAACGAAGCAACCTTAGCGTCCGGCAGCGCCGTTATATTGAGATCGTCCCCGCTAACAAGCGGCCCAAAACTAAAAACAGGCACATAAGGGGCTTCTCTTATCCTGTCTGTTGTCACCCCGTAAAAAAGATGGGTCATAATCGTGTTCCCGGCAACGATGATAAGATCAACATCATTTTTTTCAACGCCGTTCTTTTTTAGAAGATCATTAATAAGTTTATCAATGGTCTCAGCAGCCCGTTTTTGTAAAAGCTGAAGACCGTCTCCTTTTTTCGCAAAAACCATTCGGGATATGACGTCGTCTCCAAGGCTTATTTGACCGTTATATTCGGAAGATTCAAATAATATCTCTTTTTTGTTCAAATCAACTAGTGCTCCAGAACAAGTCGTAGTCCCGATGTCGACGGCAATAGCGAATTGCCTGCTTGCCGTATTTCCATTTTCTACCCGTACTAATCTATAATGGCTTGACTCTTTTACGAGTGTCGCCGTTACCTTCCAATCAGCGTCCCTGATAAGCGTCTCGAGATCTTTTAAAACTGCCAACTCGACGACAATATCAGTCGCTGACAGATCTTTTTGAAGCCTGCGAAGTATTCTGGAGCTGTCACTTACCGAGTCCTCAAGAGAAGGGGCCGCAAGCTCTAAGTATTTCTTAAATACTTTTGGGTCCAAAGGAAGGTTTTCGAGCTGCTCATTCCAGCTCTCTAGAGTAGAGGTAAGAGTCTTTATTTTTCCGCGAGACTTCCCAAGAAGTTCGCTTTCCAGAGGGACAAGAATTGTTAGATCGCCTAAAACAGTAGTCTGACAGGCAAGAACATATCCTTCATCTATTTCCTCAGCTGTCAGTTTTGATCTATTATCTGAGCTGTAGCCGTCCCCGGTCACCACTACCTTACACTTGCCGCAAGTCCCCTCGCCTCCACAAGATGCGTTAATATGCACATCCGCCTTGGCTGCTGCTTGCAGCAGATTATCGCCTTTTTCGATATCGACCGACCGGTTTGTCGGCTTAAATAATATTTTTGGCATATGAACTGCCTATTGGCCCTGGTTGAAGATGTCTAGAAAACTAACTGCCCTTAGAAGAGTCCGGTGACGATACCGTTTTCATCTATATCGATTTTTTGTCCCGCCGGTTCAGCCGGCAATCCGGGCATTGTCATCATATCCCCACAAAGGGCATATAGAAAACCAGCGCCTACCGAGGCTCTGATATCCCTGATCGGCAACCTGAATCCCTTGGGGCGTCCTTTCAGTTTAGGGTCGTGCGATAGAGAAAGGTGCGTCTTT
>JAUVQW010000100.1 GCA_030597945.1 Actinomycetes bacterium | reverse complement strand
GTTCTGCCTCCTGATATATCCCTCATACTTTATCTCGATCTCAGCTTGCTCCAATGCCTCTGCAGAAATGCCTTCCAAACTGTCTAGATTTTTTTCCATCATCGACATCTTTACCTCTGGGCGCTTTAAAAGATCGTATGCTTTTATCGGATTACTATTTAGAAGAGGAGCAAGATCAGGTAGATTATTATTGGAATCAGTTAGTCCTTCCATCTTTAACCTTGAGATGCACTCCGTTAGATCGCTTTTCTTTCTTGCGACGGCTTTCATCCGCTCATCTCCGATCAGCCCCAGTTCATGGCCGATAGGGGAGAGCCTAAGGTCGGCATTGTCGCTTCTTAGTATCAAACGGTATTCGGCCCTCGATGTAAACATCCGATAAGGCTCATCTACTCCCTTAGTCACCAGATCATCTATTAAAACGCCTATATAAGCTTTGGAGCGATCAAGTATAAGCGGCTCCTCGCCCTTTACCTTTAAAGCGGCGTTTATTCCAGCTATCAGACCCTGAGCAGCCGCTTCCTCGTATCCGCTAGTCCCATTTATCTGGCCGGCCGTAAATAATCCGTCAACTGTTTTTGTTTCTAAAGTCTCCCTCAATTGATCGGGGATAAGATAGTCGTAAGCGACGGCGTAACCGGGCCTTATTATCTCCGCTCTTTCTAAGCCGGGAATGGTCCTAATGATCTTAGCCTGCACATTGGGTTGTACTGACATCGATAGTCCCTGCAGATACCCCTCATCAGTATGACTGCTCATCGGTTGGACGAAGACCGGATGAGATCCCTTATCAGGAAATCGCTTAAGTTTGGCAGCTAAAGACGGGCAATGCCTGGGAGAGACATCTGTTAACTCCTCGATATTGTTATCACTTAAGACCTCTCGTACTAATGAGTGGGTTACCTCATTTGTACGGGTAACATAGTAACTTTCCTGTTTTTGATGCTTATTATCTTGCCAATTTAAAAAATAAGCTGGAGGTTCCAGCGGAACTCTTTCCTGCATCTTATCAATATTGATGGAAGAAATATTAATTCTTGGAGAAGTACCAGTTTTAAACCGGTTAAATCTTAGCCCCCTTCTCTTTAAACAATCCACCAGATCAATCGATGATATTTCACCATATCGACCGCCTAATTGCTCTTTACCGGAAATAAATAATTTACCACCTAAAAACGTTCCCGCAGCTAGAACAATTGTTTTAGTAACAATCTTTTCGCCAAGCCTGGTACTTACTTGCAGATCCGCTCCGTTCCTATTTATCTTAGAGACCATATCCTGATAGATGGAGAGCCCCTTTTTTTCTTCTAATCGATGCTTCATAAATAAAGGATAGGTATTTTTGTCAACGATTTGGTGTGCGGTTCTTGCTGCCGGACCGCTGTTCTCTCCATTAATCTTGGAGCTCAGAACATTACTATCCGCAGCTTCCGCCATTAAACCCCCTAATGCATCAATCTCCATGACAAGTTGCCCCCTTCCGGGGCCTCCGAGTGATGGATTACAGGCAAAAGTTGCGACTGCATCCCAGCTAGTTGTAATAAGCAATGTTTTGCAGTCCATTTGAGCTGCGGCATAGGCCGCTTCGCAACCAGCGTGTCCCGCTCCAATGATAACTACGTCATAATTTTCACTCAACGGCGCCTCGTTTCACGTGAAACATCCGCCAAATCTTCTTATGACAAGAAAATTTGGCAAAAACTACTTTCCAATACAGAATTTTGAGAATATTTCGTCTAAAAGGTCATCATAACTCGTAGCTCCGACAATATCGCCTAAGGATTTTGATGCCATTTTTAATGATTCTGTAAGGATCTCTTCGCTGTAACCCTCTTCTATGGCTCTTTCCATCTCTCTTAGTGACTCTAAGGCTTGCTCTAATTGATACTCGTGTCTTACATTGGCGATTATCACATCATCCTCGATGTTGCTACCAAAGGTTGCGTACTCTTTGATAGACCTCTTTAATTCCTCAATACCGTCACCATTTATTGAGGAAGTGCTTACTTTTTTTATGACATTTTGTATGGAGATCTCTTCTAGATCTATTTTTTGAGGAAGATCTGATTTATTTATTACTACAATCGCTCTTCCTTGGACTACTTGGCTAATTATTTGCTTGTCCTCCTCAGAAACCAACATGGAACCATCCAGTACAAAAAGGACTAGGTCTGCTTCCAGAGCGGTCTTTTTACTTAGCGCGACCCCTGCAGCCTCCGCTTCATCACCCGGTATTCTTATTCCGGCCGTATCACAAAGTTTTATCGGAATCCCGCCTATATCCATAACTGTCTCAATTACATCCCTGGTGGTACCGGGAAGAGACGTTACTATTGACCTATCGTCATCTATCAATGTATTTAGAAGACTTGATTTACCGACATTAGCTCTACCGATGATAGCGGTAGAGAGTCCGGCGGTGACTACTTTCCCCAGCCTCTTTGTCTCCAGTAACCGATTGATCTCGGCTGCGATATCACTGACCCTTGTCTTTATAATACCAACGTCAGCCGCCTCTATGTCCTCGTCGGAAAAATCAACGGCCGCTTCTAATTCCGCATGAATGGTTAAAAGCTGGCTTTGAATATCCTTTATCTTTTCCGATAAACGCCCACCGATCTGGGCCAAAGCTACCCTTGCAGCCGTCTTTGTCCTAGAATTTATCAGATTACTAATAGCCTCGGCTTGAGTAAGGTCGATCCGGCCGTTTAAATAGGCCCTCTTAGTAAATTCTCCTGGTTCGGCCATTCTTGCGCCGGCTTTTACTACGGTTTCCAATACCTGTTTTAAAACAACCGTGCCTGAATGACAGTTGATCTCAACGATATCCTCGCAGGTATATGTCTTGGGAGCCTTCATTACCGTTATTATAACTTCATCCATAACGTTACCTGAGGATGGTTCGATCAGATGTCCGTAGAAGACTTTGTGAGAATTAGAAACGCTCAGCTTTTTTCCGCTTTTTGATTTAAAAAGAGAATCGGCAATCGAAACGGCGCTGTCGCCGCTCAGCTTAACAATGCCTATTCCACCAAATCCGACAGGTGTCGAAATAGCGGTGATAGTGTCAACCGAATTATCCATAATTTTCTATTATAATATTTACTTAATTATTTATTATCATTAGGTGAGATAACGACTTTGCGTTCCGGGTCTTCTCCGCTTGATGTTGAGCTTACACCTGAATAATCGCCTACAACCGTATGGACCAGTTTTCTCTCATAAGCATTCATCGGCCTTAGAGTAATCGATTTCTGTCGCACCAGCACTTTTCCGACAATCCTCTCAGCCATTGCTTTTATCTCCCCGGTCTTTTGTTTTCGATAGCCTTCTATATCTACTATTACTCTTTTTCTTTCTAGTTTATTCTTGTTGGCGATGATATTGACCAGATATTGAAAAGAGTCAAGCGTATGGCCATGACGCCCGATTAACATTCCCAAATTATCGCCACTGACATCGATACTAAAAGAGTCTTCGAGGTCTTCGGATTCTACAGTAGCCGGTATTTCCATAAGAGCAAGAAGCTCCTCGACAATGACCTTGGGAGGCTTTCCCTCGTCATCTTTTTGGACTACTTTTATTTTTGCTCCCTTGGAGCCGCCTATTCCTAATAGCCCCTTACTTGGTTGTTCCAATATCTCCACATCAATATTTTCTTTAGGGATATTAAGTTCTTCCACTGCCTTTTCGATTGCTTCATCAACGCTATCGCCTTCGAAAATATCATTTTTTGGCATTTTTTAAGGCTTCCTTTCCCTCATCCTGCCGTCCTGCTGAAATTGATTGCTGAGCTATCTGCCAAACGTTAGTCGTTACCCAGTAGAGCAACACTCCTGCCGGAAAATTCCATGCTATATAAGCCATAAATACGGACATGAAGAGCATTATCCTATCCTGCTTGGGATCGGCACTCATCATTTTTGATTGAGCATAGTTTGTGACCAGCATAAGAGCGATTAAAACAAAGTATGAGATGGTCAAGAGAGTCGGTAATTGAGTAGCCGCTTCAGCCGGAGACAGCGAAAGATCTTTGATCAGAAACAAGAAAGGCTGCCCTTCGACAGGCTTGAACCCGTTTAGTATTTGAAATAATGCAATAAATATCGGAAGCTGAAGAATTAAAGGCAAGCAGCCGCCGAACGGATTGATCTTGTGTTCTTTATAGAACTTCATGATCTCCTCATTCATCTTCTGCCTATCATCTTTAAATTTAGCCTGAAGTTCTTTCAGTTTAGGTTGCCACTTTTTCATCTCCGCCATTGATTTCGTCTGTTTTATCGTCAGCGGCAACATGATAACCCTGGTAGTCAGAGTTAGGAGGATTATAGCTACCCCCCAGTCAGGAATGAAGCCATGATAGAGCTCAAGAATAGATATTAGAAGATCTTTTAAAGCATCGTAAATAAAAATTATAAACTCCATCTCATTTTACCGGATCAAAACCGCCCGGATTGAACGGGTGACAGCGACATATCCTAAGAAATCCTTTCCAGAGTCCCCGTATAGCGCCATATTTCTCGACAGCCTCAATGCAATATTGTGAACACGTTGGATGAAAACGGCAGCTTGGAGAGGTTAGTACGGATATTCTCTTTTGGTAGAACTTGATAATTCCGATGACGACCCGCATCTTATCCCTCTATAACAGCGCCCTTTTTTAATAGGTCGCTTGTTAATTCATTTAATCTTTTATATTCAAGGCGGTCGGCTCCTGATTTTACAACAAAAACAAGCAGATATCCCTCTTTAATATTGCTGTGTAAACTAGATATTATCTCTCTTAATCTTCTTT
>JAUVQW010000001.1 GCA_030597945.1 Actinomycetes bacterium | reverse complement strand
TGTTCTTCAATCTGTGCGATATTATGTGAGACATCGTAGACAAGATCCATGCCCAATTTTTTTGCCCCTTTTTTGAAGTGGCGCTCAAACGTATCTCTTACCCAGTGAGCGATGCACTGCCGATTGGCCAAACCATAGTTAGCAGCCGCGGCCATAGCTGCAAGATAGTCCCTGCCAACCGGGTCGTTTAACGGAGCGCAAGCCAATTGCCTATCTGGGATTTCGATCTTTAACCTGCTCGTCGCCTTCTGCGTCTCCTTTATGTAGTCACCGCAGACCTGATGACCCAACCCTCTCGATCCGCTATGTACCATGATGACAAGTTGTCCCTCATGTACACCAAAGATTTGCGCCCTTATTTCATCATAGATCACATCTACTCTTTGAATTTCGACAAAGTGGTTTCCCGACCCAATAGTGCCTAGCTGGTCCTTGCCTCTTTTTTTTGCTTGATCGCTAACAAGGTTTGGATCCGCTCCATCATAAGTTCCGCCTTGTTCAATCGTCTCCAGATCCTCTTGCCATCCGTAGCCTTTCGAGATCGCCCAACGACATCCGCTTTTAAGAACCGCTTCCATATCTTTTGGAGATAGGGCGATCCGTCCCTTTCTCCCCAATCCTTTAGGAATGTTTCTGCTAAGTCCATGCATCAGTTCGGGGATATTTTTTGCCACTTCATTCGCTTCTAGGTCGGTCCGGAGCAACCTTACCCCACATGATATGTCGTAACCTACTCCCCCGGGTGAAACAACGCCCGATTCAAGATCGGTAGCGGCTACCCCGCCGATGGGGAAACCGTACCCCCAATGAATATCTGGCATCGCCAATGAAGCTTTAACGATCCCTGGAATATGAGCTACGTTTACCACTTGTTCGATGGCGTTATCATCAAACGAAGAATCCATCAACTCATCACTGGCGATTATGATCCCAGGCACCCTCATCCCTTTCCTGTAAGATGTTGGTATCCTAAATATCGCATCTGTTATTTTCTCTATCGATTCGATCATAATAAAAACCTACCCAATAAATGTGGATTAAAAATCCGTTTGTCGAATGACGCTCAAATATCTAATACTACCTGGCCAAACCAACCATCGGCTGTCTCCTTTAATTCTAAAAGATGGAAGGTGCAGGCCTTGATCTCTTGCTCTATAACATGCTTTTCTTCGAAAAACTTCTCTCCAAAGCCAGTGGCTCTTAGTTTATAGGCATCGACTTCGATGATCTTAAAATCCTTAAATAAAAAACCTTCTGTTTCCAGAAGGTAGATTATCTCGTTTAACCATTCGACCAATAAAGATTGAATATCGCTCGCCGAAACTTTGATCTCTCTTTCTTTTTTGATCGATATGTTGTTCGGATCGGTCATAAGAGAAGTCAGAGCCTTCGCCATCTTTTCAAAAACACTCTCCAGATCCCCGGCCCAACATTTTATTCCCGTATCTGCGGTGTGATCGAATATTTGAGTATCGTTACTCTTCTTTCTCTCCTTCTTCGCTTTCCCCTTCATCATCCTCATCGACCTCGTTTTTTGTTGCAACGACTCTGGCAATCGCGCTAACCTTGTCGTCTTTTTTTAGATTCATTATCTTTACGCCCTGAGTGTCTCTTCCCGTCTGGGAGATCCCATCCGCAGGTAGACGTATTATTATCCCTTCACTGGATACTATCATCAATTCATGAGAGGGCATTACCATCTTCACCCCTGCAAGCCGTCCTTTTTGGGCAGTGGCCTTTATCGTCTTGACCCCGCGGCCGCCCCGATGTTGAACTCGATATTGGCTGATCAAAGTTCTTTTCCCAAACCCATTCGCTGTTATGACAAATAACGAGGCGTCATCTCTGGCCACTTCCATTGACAAAACTTCATGGTCGTCGGGAACCCTCATCCCCAGCACACCTGAGGCTGTCCTCCCCATCGGCCGAACATCTTCTTCACTAAACCTGATAGACTGCCCTTGAGTGGAAACCAGAATTATTTCGCTCTCGCCAGTTGTAAGTTTTGCGCCGATAAGCTCATCGCCGTCTCTTAAGCTTATGGCGATTATCCCATCTCTTCTTGCAGTGTTGTAAAGACCGAATTCGGTTTTTTTGACTCTTCCTTTTTTTGTCCCCATTATCAAATATTTATGTTCTTTAAAATCTTTTGCGGTGATCACAGCCGCTATTTCTTCACCCTGAGAAAAAGGCAGTACATTTACGACAGATTGCCCTTTCGATTGCCTGCTCCCCATGGGCAATTCGTGGACTTTCAGCCGGTAAACCTTGCCTTTATTAGAGAAAAAGAGAATGTAGTTATGGGTCGATGATATAAAGAGGTGTTCAACAAAATCATCTTCCTTTAGATTCATGCCGACGATCCCGCGCCCGCCCCGATGTTACTTCCTGTAGGTCGTAACCGGCTGTCTTTTTAGATAGCCGGAACGAGTAATAGTGATCACCATGTCCTCTTCGGCTATCAGGTCCTCTATATCGATCTCGCCTTCCGCGCTGGTTATCACGGTTCTTCTCTCATCTCCGTGGACCTTTTTTATCTCTTCGAGTTCTTCTTTAATGATGGAGTGGATCTTTTTCTTATCAGCCAGGATCCCTTTTAATTCTTTAATCGTCTTGACTAGCTCCTTATGCTCCGCTTCAACTTTTTCTCTCTCAAGACCGGTTAGGCGCTGGAGCCTCATTTCAAGGATTGCCTGGGCCTGGATCTCGGTAAGCTCCCATCCTTTTATTAGTTTTTCCCGTGCCTCATCCGGCGTCTTTGATGCTTTAATCGTTTTGATGATCTCGTCGAGATTGTTTAGGGCAACTAGCAGTCCTTCAAGAATATGCGCTCTATCCTCCGCCTGTTTTAATTCATACTTGGTCCTTCTGGTTATAACGTTTTCCTGATGACCGACGTAATGTCCGATGACGTTCTTAAGGTTTAAGATTTTTGGTACACCATCTACCAGGGCTAACATTATTACCCCGAAAGAGGTTTCAAGTTGGGTGTGTTTATATAGCTTGTTCAGAGCCACCTGAGGGATACAGTCCCGCTTAAGCTCGATTACTAACCTCATGCCGCTTCGATCAGACTCATCGCGGAGATCAGATATCTCGGTTATCTTCTTCTCTCTGACCAGCTCGGCTATCTTCTCAGTTAAGCGGGCTTTGTTGACCTGATAGGGAAGTTCGCTGACGATAATCCGCATCCTGCTTCCCTTTGTCTCCTCGATCCCGGCCTTACCGCGAATCTTTATACTGCCTCGTCCGGTCTTGAATGTATCGACGATCCCTTCTCGTCCCATTATGAACCCGGCAGTGGGAAAATCCGGCCCTTTTACTACTTGCATCAGTTCCTCTACCTCGATATCCGGTTTATCAATGGTCATAATGACCCCCTCTATTACTTCACGAAGATTATGAGGAGGGATGTTTGTCGCCATTCCCACAGCTATACCGGATGAACCGTTGACAAGCTGGTTGGGAAACCTTGCCGGAAGTACCGCTGGCTCTTTTGTTGTCTCTGAAAAATTGGGAGTAAAATCTACCGTGTCTTTTTGGATATCCCTTAAAAGCTCCATGGCTATTTTTGACAAGCGGGCTTCTGTATATCTGTAGGCGGCCGCCGAATCTCCATCGACCGAACCAAAGTTTCCTTGTCCGTCGATCAACGGGTATCTAAGAGAAAAGTCTTGAGCCATCCTAACAAGCGTATCGTAAACAGCGCTATCGCCGTGTGGATGATATTTCTTTAAAACCTCTCCCACGGTCGCGGCACACTTTTCGTATCTTTTATTGGGCAACATGCCCTGGTCGAACATCGCGTATAGGATTCTTCTGTGGACCGGTTTTAGTCCGTCATTAACATCGGGAAGAGCTCTTCCAACAATCACGCTCATCGCATAATCTATATAGGAGCCCTTCATTTCGTCTTCTATATCAACAAGGCCGATCTTTCCCATCACCGGTTCCAAGATTTATCCTTTCTAATATCCGATTTTCTTCTGGCTAGTCCAAGTATCTCTTGAGCCCCATCGCAAAAAACGCCACACTTACTAAAATAGCAGCTATGATCATCAAAACATCTACTGTTCGCTTTTGACTTAAATAAAAAATATAGAAAAAAGTCACAGCCAATATGATGCTTAAGCCTATCATGACCAGACCGCTTCTATTGACTATTTTCTTGAACTCTTTTTCGTTCTCTTCTTTTAATTTTTTAAGCTTCTTGTCTACATCGCTTTTGTCTGTCATTAGATATCAAGAAATCTTGTGTCCTTAGCGTGCTTTAGAATGAACTCTCTTCTAGGCTCCACCTTGTCCCCCATCAACGTGGAAAAGATCTCGTCGGCAAAAGTGGCGTCTTCCAGATTGACTTTAAGAAGCGTTCTGTTTTCCGGGTCCATTGTCGTATCCCACAACTGTTCCGGGTTCATCTCTCCCAGACCCTTATATCTTTGGATGTTTATTTTTTTCTTCTTTATCGTTTTCATTGCTTCTTCCAACTCACCGTCATTATATGCATATTGGTGCTTGCCATCATAAGACAGTCTATAAAGTGGCGGCTGTGCTATGTAAATAAAGCCGGCGTCAAGTAGCTCTTTCATATACCTATAGATAAAAGTGAGTATTAGCGTCCTGATGTGGGCTCCATCTACATCGGCGTCCGTCATGATGATCACCTTATGATATCTTGCGTTATCAATATCAAAACTATCTCCGATATTGGTGCCCATCGCCGTTATCATCGCCAAAATCTCCTCACTGCTTAACACCCTGTTTATCCTTGCTTTTTCAACATTTAAGATCTTGCCCTTAAGGGGGAGGATGGCTTGAAAACTTCTGTCCCTGGCTTGTTTTGCCGAACCTCCGGCTGAATCACCCTCTACAACATATATCTCGCACATCCTAGGGTCTTGAATTGAACAATCGGCAAGCTTACCTGGTAGAGTAGTGCTTTCTAGTAATGACTTTCTTCTTGTAAGTTCCTTTGCTTTTCTAGCTGCCGCCCTGGCTCTTGCGGCGTCAATGGTTTTGGCGATAATAATCTTTGCCTCGCCCGGATTCTCACCCAAAAATTCCGTCAACTTCTCCGCGGTAGTGCTTTCTACAAGCCCCCTTGTTTCTGAGTTTCCGAGTTTTGTCTTGGTCTGTCCTTCGAATTGGGGGTCTTTTAATTTTACGTTGATGATAGCGGTTAGGCCTTCGCGAACATCTTCACCACTTAAATTAGCGTCTTTCTCTTTCAAAAACCCTTTTGACCTCGCATAATCATTTATTGTTCTGGTCAATGCATTTTTAAAACCGATTAAATGTGTCCCACCTTCATGGGTGTTTATATTGTTTGCAAAAGTAAAGATGCTGTCTGTATAACCAAGGTTGTATTGCATCGCTACCTCTACCTCTGAATCGTCCTTCTTACGATCAAAGTAGACTATTTTTTCGTGAAGCGGATCTTTGTTGGTGTTTAGATAATTAACAAAATCAACAATTCCGCCGCTATACGAGTAAGATATCTCTCTTTCTTTGTCAGCCCTCTTGTCGCTCAGATTTATTTTTAAGCCCCTGTTTAAAAAGGCTGTTTCTCTTAGTCGCTGTGCCAGTGTATCGAAATCGTAGTCCGTTTCCTCGAAAATATCATCGTCTGCCTTAAATGTTATTAAAGTCCCCGTCTCGTCACTACTACCGGTCTTTTTTAATTCCCCTACAGGTTTTCCGAGTTCATACTCTTGCTCATAAGTACTGCCGCCGCGTTTAACCTCTACCTTAAGCCATTTTGATAAGGCATTGACAACGGAAAGTCCTACTCCGTGAAGGCCACCTGATACTTTATAACCTTCTCCCCCAAACTTACCGCCGGCATGAAGAATGGTGAGCACAATCTCAACCCCAGATTTTTGGTATTTTGGGACATTGTCGACAGGAATACCTCTTCCATTATCGACAATGGTAATGGAGTTGTCTTCGTTGATAGTTACATCTATTTGATCGCAAAAGCCAGCTAGAGCTTCGTCAATACTGTTGTCGGCCACTTCATAAACTAGATGATGAAGGCCTTTCGAGCTCGTGTTGCCGATATACATGCTTGGACGTTTTCTAACGGCTTCGAGACCCTCAAGAACGGTGATGTCTTTGCCGCTATAGGCTGGTTTTCTTACCAATAGATTCTCCTTCTACCACGTGGCCGCCATCATCTTATCATAAAAATTAACGATGTTTTTACTCGTTATTACTATCCCTAACAGAAATCGATCCAGTTGAAGAAAACCTGATATCTTTGACTGTTTTGCTCGCTATTTTATTTAATTCTTCGATAAATATTTTCTTGTTGATCGTTAGGCGATGTGTCCAAGACGGGCTGGTCGTATCGACATAAAGAATACCTCTTTTAAAGTACAGGGCTTTTGTGTGATTGCTTTGTTCTTCTCCAACAACCGAACCCCAACATTCGATTATTTTTTCGTCTTCCAGTCGTGACGAGATACCAAGTAACTTGGACGTCTCTACCAGAATAGTCTCGAGTTTGATCACTTTAATTTCCTACTCTGATCGGCATTATAAGATAGAAAAAACTGTCGTCGTTGTCCTTACTTAATAAACCGGGACTGATCGAATCGTTAAGATCCAACTTAATGTTTTCGTTTTTGATTCCCTGTATTCCATCCAACAAGTATTGGGCATTAAAGGCTATCTCGATCTCACCTCCGCCACTTGCATTTACAGGCAATTCTTCTTGAGCCTCACCCACACCTTGGGTCGAGGATGTAACTATCAACCTCGTGCTATCAAGTTTTATCTTAATAGATTGGTTTTTTTGAGCGATTAAAGCAGCGCGGGTGATCGCACTGACAAAACCTTCTCTTTCCAGCTCTAAGCTGAGTTTGTAGTTGTCGGGAAGCAGTTGTTGGTAGTTGGGAAATTGTCCCTCTATTAATCGGGAAATAAATACGACATCAGCGGTTTCAAATAAGATCTGATTTTCACTGATAGAGATATTTATATCCTTCGACGCGCTGGGAATTATTTTTTGCAGTTCGTCTAGGGCGCGCCAGGGAACTACTATTTCCGTTTTCTCGCCAATAACCGAATCTAGTTTAAGATCTCTTACAGCAAGCCTATAGCTATCCGTTGCCACTACTTTTAAATTATCCTCTTCCAACCGAAACAAAATGCCGTTTAAAATCGGTCTTGTCTCATCTCTAGATACAGCCCTTAAAGTCTGTCTTAAAGCATCGTGGAGATCGGTTGCCCTTGTTTTTACCATTAGTTTTTTGTCAACACTAGGAAACTCTGGAAAGTCCTCGGGTGAGAGCGCTCTTAATTTATAATCCGAGTTTTTAGCTTTTATGGTCAGCTCTTGTCCTTCTTTAGGATCAAGGCTTAGTTCTAATACCCCGTCAGGCAGGTTTTTTACGACATCGACAATAAGTTTTGCTGGAACAACTGTTTTACCGTTTTTTTCTACAGTGGCCTCTATTGAGGTCTTGATTGAGATCTCTAAGTTTGTTGCGTAGAGTAAAAGAGAGTCGTTTTCGGCTTCAAGCATTAACCCGGATAAAATCTCAAGGGTTGTTTGTACCGCCGCGCCTTTTTGAATAATTTGAAGAGCTGAAAAAAGATCTTCTTTTAAGCACTTTATTAACAATTAATCCTCCCTCTTATTTATATAATACTTATATATAAAAATATAGTCGTACTTATAGTCGCTGTTATTATGTGGAAAAACACACATTTACCATACTGGTCTATCGCGTCGCCTTGTTGATAAGGCTGTAGATGTGATATTGGAAACAGTTGAAAATTGCTTAATAGTTAAACAACCCAATAATTACTAACAACATTATCAACACCTTTGTTTGATTTTGTTCGTAAGATCTTTTACCTGATTATAAACGTCGCGATGTTCACTGAGCATCTTCTCGACCTTAGAGACAGCATGGAGAACTGTTGTATGATCGCGTCCGCCAAACTTTGCACCTATTTTGGGAAGAGATAGATCTGTTAAATCTCTTGCGAGATACATCGCTATCTGTCTTGGAAGAAGTACTGAATGAGATCTTTTTTTACTTATTAGATCAGTAACAGAAAGTCGAAAAAAACGGCTGACTTCTTTTTGTATAACCTCAATAGTAACCGGTCTGACTTCGTGGTTGGGAAAGATGTCTTTTAATATTTCTTCAGCCATTACGACGTCAATATCATCATTTGTAAGTGAGGAAAACGCCACAATCCTAGTAAGTGCTCCTTCAAGCTCCCGGATGTTCGACTGGATCTTTGACGCTATCATCTCAAGCACCTCATCCGAGACGGCGATTTCTTTGTGTTGGACCTGTTTTCTAAGTATTGCGATCCTTGTCTCTATGTCGGGCGGTTGGATATCAACAGTGAGACCGGACTCAAACCTGGTTCTAAGGCGGTCTTCAAGTGTAGCGATATCTTTCGGTGGCCTATCGCTCGAAATAACGATCTGCTTACCTGCTTCATAAAGGGTGTTGAAGGTATGAAAAAACTCTTCCTGGGTTGCTTCCTTGTTCTCGAGAAATTGTATATCGTCGATCAACAGCACGTCGTTTCCCCTGTATCTCTTTTGAAAACCGACGATTTTATTCTTGTCCCTGATCGAATTTATGAAGTCGTTCGTAAATTTTTCCGATGAAACATATTTGGATTTGAAGTTTTGATGATGGCTTAAAACATAATTGTTAATTGCCTGAAGTAAGTGTGTCTTACCAAGACCAACGCCTCCATAGATAAAAAGAGGATTGTAAGCCTTGGTCGGTTTTTCTGCTACCGCGAGAGCGGCGGCATGAGCAAAACGATTACTTGACCCGATGACAAATGAATCAAACGTGTATTTGAGTTTCGAATGGGGGATATCGGGCAAGGTTGCCCCCAGCTCTTTTGCTTGGTTTTTCTCCTCAACAACGGTTTTGTCAGAAGAAATTGCTGGTGATGCTGCCAGGACGAGAGAGATCGACACCTCTTGGCCGATGACCTCTTGAAGAGAGCCTCTGATTAAGGATAAGTATCTGGACTCAAGCCACTCTTTGGCAAATTTATTTGGAGCAGCCAACACAAACCGCTCATCATCTAGCTCGAGGGGGTGGGTATTGGCAAACCACATATTAAAAGTGGGTAGGTTTAATTGGGACTTGATTAAATCAAGCGTCTCATCCCACACTCTGCCTAACTCCCCCATCCCTACCTTTCTATGAATCTATGTAGTGGTCAAGTTTTTCGAGGCCGTCGCTTGTCAAAGCCCTTTTTCCGTTTGCGACCGTTTTAATAAGTCCAAACTTCTCTAAAAGAGCAAGGTCGCGAAAGGCCGTACTAAGAGAGATACTTAGCTCTGATGCGACCCTTGAGGGACCGACAGAACCAAGCTCTGTTACCAAAAACAGGACCTTTCTTTGCCTGTCTGTTAGTTTGTTCCAAGAAGCCTCTTCTTTATCATTCTCTATCGGCACCTCTTCTTTATCCGCTGGGACCCTCAAGGTTATTACGGTCCCTTTATCAATATTATCGTCAACTGATATTGTGCCACCCAAAAAGGAGATCGACTCTTTTACTACTGGAAGCCCTGATCCGACCCCTTTTATAAAATCTCTCATCTTCGAGGTAGCTGTTGAAAAACCTGGCAACATTACTTTGTTTTTATCCTGTATCCCCGGACCCTGATCCGATATTCTTATAGTGTTTCCTTCGTCCAAGATCGTAATAGTGATCTCTTTAAAGTAAGCGTGGATAAGGTTTTCCACGACTTCTTTAATTACCGTAAAAGGGATAGAGCCCCCCTTTTCTTGTGATGATTGATAAGCTTTCGATGCTAAGAGGCTTATAAAATCGTCAAATCCAGCTGCGGATAACTCTATGACCCTAGGGCTGACTTTCAGATTATCATATATAGCTAAACGGGCAACGCTTTTTTCTTGATCCTCATCGACGGAACCCTCAGATATCTTTTCCAAAAAAACAGCCATGATACATCTCGTCTCATAATCGTTTATTAACAAGGTTTTTAACAAAACATGTTCGAAACACTAGAAAAAACAACCCGTAAAAACAAAGCTCAGACAAAAAACAAAAAATACTATGACACTGTTCTTACAGCAACAACACCGATTTATCCACAAGTATCTCCACAACTGTGGAAAACAAATGACACAGTATCCTTCTTTTTGATAAAAAGGCCAGATAAGTGCCAAAAAAGTTTTTCGTATGTTTTCAAAATGCGATAAATAAAAAAGGCATCAAAGAGAATACGGAAAAGTTAGGCGCCTTGGTATTCAAACGAATCGATTATATCAAAGCAAGACCTAGCTAGCAAGTTAATGAAATACAACATATTTATTATAGTACCAGGTAAGAGTAGGAGAAGGATAATATTCAACGAGTAGAATGCTTTGAGCAAGAGAGCGTAGTACGAGCGGCCCCTTTTATAAAACAATAAAGCCATTTTTTATAGAAAGACTATTAAGCTATTTTATAGGAAAGTGTTATATTGTCAGGAAAGTTATTAACAAGGTGACAAGATGTCTCAGTATCAATTTGATAAATGGGTAGATCTTTACGCTGACAGGGCAAGTGAATTAAAGTCATCTGCCGTAAGAGACCTACTCAGCGTAACATCTAGGCCGGACGTTATATCTCTGGCAGGCGGCCTACCATATACAAAAGGGTTAAGGGAAGAAAAGATCGTCGCAGCGGCTAAAGAGATGATGAGACTCGAAGGAAATGCCGCTCTTCAATACGGACCCTCAGAAGGCCATATCGGCCTAAAAAAACTGATTGTCGATATTATGGCAGCCGAAGGTGTGGTGGTCGATCAAGGAGAGATTATTATCACGGATGGTTCGCAACAAGGCTTAGATTTAGTGGCTAAAGTATTTGTCGATCCCGGTGATACGATAATCGTCGAGGCACCAAGCTATGTGGGGGCGCTTAATGCTTTCTCAGGATACCAGCCAAACTTTGAAAGCGTTCCCCTTGATAGGCACGGGATCATTGTTGAGGAACTAGAAAAAAAACTAAAAAGCCTTGCTAAAAAGGGTAGAAGAGCAAAATATTTATATCTGGTCCCTAATTTTCACAACCCCGCAGGTGTCACTCTTTCCATGGCTAGAAGAAAAAAGATATTAAAATTGGCCCAAGACTACGAGCTACTGATAGTGGAAGACAACCCTTACGGAAGATTGCGTTTTGAAGGAAAACCAATCCCCTCATTAAGAGCGATGGATGAAAATATTATCTATCTCGGAACGTTCTCAAAAATATTTTCACCGGGAGTAAGGCTGGGTTGGTTGATAGCCCCAACCCCGATCCTAGAAAAAGTGATCTTTGGTAAGCAATCGGCAAACCTTTGTACCAGTTCTTTCACCCAAAGGCTTGTGGAGTACTTTTTTAATACCAATGATATCAACAAGTATCTGGACAAACTTGTCAGCCGGTATAGATCAAGATGCGAGATCATGCTTAAAAGTCTGGAAGAATATTTTCCCAAAGAAGCATCCTGGACAAAACCTCAAGGCGGTTTTTTTGTTTGGGCAAAACTACCTGAGTTTATAGATACGACGGAGATGTTAGCTGAAGCCATCTCGAAAAAAGTGGCCTATGTTCCTGGAAGGGCTTTTTATGCAGACGGAAAGGGCCAAAATTTTATGAGGCTGGCATTTTGTTATCCGGAAGAGGAAGAAATAGGAGAAGGAATAAAGCGCTTGGCCGGGGTCGTGAAAAACCAGATCTCACTCTATCATTCGGTCGCAGATCGATTAAATAAAAAGAGCAAATGAATGATGTTGGCTTGATAATAAATATTATAATATTCATATCAAGGGAGGCTTTATGAAGATAGCGGTTTTAATGGGAGGACGTTCGCTTGAAAGAGAGGTGTCGCTAAAAAGCGGCCATCGTGTCCATGAAGCATTAATGGAAAAAGGGCACAAGGCAACCGCGGTGGATGTCGATGAGACCCTTGTTGAAAAATTAAAAAAACTAAGGCCGGATGTTGCTTATGTGGCACTTCACGGCAAATATGGTGAAGACGGCACGACCCAGGAGATATTAGAAATTCTGGGCATTCCCTATACCGGCCCCGGTGTATTTGCAAATATTGTAAGCTTTGACAAATTGCTAGCAAAAGAGATATTTGGCCAAAACGATATTCATACCCCCCCTTATTATGCTTTGAGCTCCGGGTCGTTTAAAGAGATGGGGGCATCTGCGGCTCTTCCTGACGTTGTCAAAGAGATCGGCCTTCCTATGATTGTAAAACCCGAGAGCCAAGGTTCAGCGCTCGGAGTAAAGTTTGTAAACGAAAAAAACGATCTGACGCAAGCTTTGACCGGTGCTTTAAGCTATGATGAAAAGGTTCTACTGGAAAAATATATCAGTGGAAAAGAGATTGCTGTCTCCATCCTAGGCAATGATCCACCTAAAGCACTTCCCGTAGTAGAGATTGAGGCGAGCAAGGAATACTTCGATTTTGAGTCCAGATATACGATGGGTGCAACAAAATATTATGTTCCTGCAAGGTTATCTGAAACTATCACAAAAAAAGTCCAAGAAACTGCTTTAAAGGTTCACTCGATCTTACGATGCCGCGATGTTTCCCGGGTAGATATGATTCTCGACAAAGATGGTATTCCCTGGGTGTTAGAGTTAAACACTAGCCCGGGAATGACAGAAACGAGCCTCCTTCCCATGGCCGCAAAAGAAGAAGGCATAGATTTTAATGAACTTGTCGATTCACTTGTAAGAATGGCAGAATCTAGAAAATGAGTCTTGTATGAAGCTCTGTTTATTAGATATGATAAGCTAGATTGAAAAGTTGGAGGTGATCTAGGGTGAGAGGAAGATTCTGGAGTTTTGTGGCAGGCGGACTTGTTGGAACTGTCATCGGCATGTTATACGCTCCCAAATCAGGAAAAGAAACTAGGGACGATCTAAAGGACTTGTTCGACGAATACGTGGAACAGGGTCGCGAAAACTATGAAGCCCAAAGGGAACGAGTACTAAAAGCGGTCGATTCCGGTAAAGAAGCGGTCCAACAAAAAAGAGATGATATAAAGATCAAGCTTGAAGAGGCAAAAGAAAGGCTGAAAGATCAAGTCGATCAGGCAACCGAGTCTGCGAAAGAAAAAGTAAATGACTCCTTAAAAAAAGCTAAGGAAGCTACGGAAGATAACAGTTAATAAAGACAGCTTTATTAAGTTGAAGATGACTCTCATAAGTAAATGATTTTAATTCCCCGCATTATAGATGCAAGGGTATTATCAAATGATCAGGTAAACATCGGAATCGTCACCAGGACTCTTCTAGAGGCTGAAGGCAGGCGGCTGGTCGCCCTACTGATAAAACCCGGACCTTTTAAGAGATCAAGAATATTGGTGGTAAGCGATATTGCTAAAGTAGGCGATGATAAAATCATTCTAGCCGAAGGCAGCTTGCTTGCGCGTAAAAAAGACCCCAGATTCAGACCACTACTTAGACCAGGGACTTCTCTTATCGGCAGAAAGGTTGCGAGCTCGAAAGGGAAAGATCTGGGGAAAGTAAGATTAGCCAAATACAAACTGGAAGACGGCACACTAGAAAGCATATCAATAAGCAAAAACGCCTTTGTTACCTTTACAAGAGGGAGCTATATTGTCGAAGGCAAGGACATATTATCGTTCACCGGCAGTGAGATCGAGGTCAAAGCGGAGAAATTAATAAAAGCTAGTAGCAAATTGACAGAACAGATGTCGACTCTTGGAACGAAGATGTTCAAGTTAAAGACAGAAGCTGAGGGTCTTGTAAGTTCCAGGGAGAGATCTTTCATCATCGGTAAGACCTCAAGTTACGATATCACCGACGAAACCGGAGATAAGGTTATCGAAAAAGGCGATATCATTACAGCTGATCATATTTCGAGAGCAACTGAAGCGAAGAGGCTTCATCATCTGACACTAGCTGCAGGTACGGGGGGAATTCGTTCCAGATTTCAAAAGTGGAAAGACAAACATTAAAAGACTTTTTGTTCCCGCAGACTTTATCTTTAATTGTTTTGGCCGAGTTTAACAGAGTCTCTTTGTTGACTTTTAGCCCCAACATTTCACAATAGTATATGACCGGCCATATAGTAGATCGGTCAAATAATTGTTGTGAGGCACGTAGTTTGAAAGATTTTCGCGTTACTAGTTTGTTTATCCTAACCGCAATCATATTTGCGTTACTTGCTGTCGCATTGTTTGGGAGATCTACTTATGATATCGAGGGTGCCACTGTCGAAATGAGTGTAGCCCCCGCCCTTAAAGGCAGTACGGAACTCATTCTCCCACCGCTTGGGACAATATCTGCAAAGACTCACAAAGCGCCCGTAAAGGCTCGTGCCAAAATCGAGCAGGTCTCAATTGAAAGCGTAGAAAAACTGGCAAATACCTCTATCTCAAAAAAAGAGATATTTTCTAGATCTGAAATACAGGCAAAAGAAGCGCTAAAATATTTTTTAATCAAAATCTTTTTTCTGGCAATTGTCGGAGGGGCGCTAGCCGGACTTATTATAAGGCCAAGATCCATTTATAGGGTAGTGGCGGGGGGATTATGTGGTGCGCTTATTATCGGTTCCATGGCCTTAGCAACTGCTACAACCTACAACTATCGTGAATTCAGGCAGCCAAAATATACAGGCCTTCTTACGGCGGCTCCATGGCTGATGAATAATATTGAAGAGAAACTGGATACACTAGATTCGTTTCGCCAAGAGGTAAAAAAATTGGCTGCAAATCTTCACTATTTTTATTCCCGCGTGGAAGGGATGGATAGCGACGGTCTTAAGAAAGACGAATCGATAAAAGTTCTTCATGTCAGCGATATTCATAATAACCCTGTAGGGTTGGAGCTGACAAAGCAGATTGCCGAAGATTTCAATGTGGATCTTATAATAGATACCGGAGACATTACCGACTTTGGAACACCAATGGAGGCCAGTCTTTTAAATAACATTAGAGGCCTTGAGACGCCCTATGTATATATCCCCGGCAATCATGACTCACCCGAGATAGTTTCGATGCTTGACGGGATCGAAAATGTTGATGTTCTAGAAAAAGGAGAGAGTTTTTCCTTTAAAGAGTTGGATATCTTGGGTTACCCGGACCCCAGCTCGATAACGAAAGACGTTCGAAAGTCTCAGAGTAAGAACCTGGCAGATATAAGCGCCACTGAGTTACAAGAGATAGTTGGCGGCAGTAAAAATAAACCGGATATCGTTGCCACTCATGAACCACGAAACGCAAAAAAAATATTGGGCATGGTTGATGTTGTCTTAAGCGGACACTCTCATAGGGCAAAACTCGACAAGGTCAAAGGAACCAACTTGATAAATGCGGGAACGACCGGGGCAGCGGGCATAAGGACCTTCGAAGTGGAAGAGGGATTACCGTACAGCCTCCAACTTCTATATTTTAAAAAGGATAACCAAAAATTGGTTGCTGTAGACTCAATTGCCATCAAAGGGGTACAGCAGGAATTCACTCTAGAGAGATCATATTTTGGGAACAAACCCGAAGCCACCAACTAGCCGCAACACTTGATTTGCAATCATCGAATTTAAACTCCTCCCTTGCCAAGTGAAGAGCTAGAACGTAATATCAAAATGAATTGAAGAATAAGATCAGATCGGTCTATGGATTTATTAAAGAAGTCTATCTAAAATTCTCCGGTGACCACGGAACTTTCCTGGCGGCGACAATAGCTTACTACGCCCTCCTTTCGTTATTTCCTCTGATATTAGTGCTGGTATCAATCGCCGGATTCGATCTCGTCAGGGGGGGAACGATCAATCAATTGATTGACCTGGTCAACAGGACGATCCCGCAATTTAGTGATCTCATAAAGGAGAACATCGAAGCCGTTGTGGCTACCAGGGGCGAGGTAGGTATCATCGGTATCATCGGACTTCTTTGGGTGGGGACAGCTGTCTTTGACGCCTTGGAATATGCGCTCGATCAGATCTGGGGTAAAAGTGAGAGCAAGTTGCTCTTTAGAGCCAGACTTCTTGGAGTAGTTGTTGTCATAGGGATAGTATTTATTTTGATCTTAACGTCTCTATTTTTTCCTATATTACAAATTATTCGCGACGTTTGGCTAGGTATATTGTCGGGTGATACGGATGTATCTGTTCTCAATCCATACCTTTGGGTCTTTAATGTCTTTATCGTCATCGGCGTATTTGGAGCTATCTACCATTTTGTGCCAAGTAAGAGACCGCCAGTTAAGGACATCTGGAAAGGAGCGGTCACAGCAGGTATAATCTGGGAACTGGCAAGAAGAGTTTTTTCGTGGTATTTAAAGCGCGTCTCCGGTTTTACAGCGATCTATGGATCACTCGGTATTGTCGTCGGCTTTTTGCTCTGGCTATATATCTTGGCGATCATAACTATTTTTGGAAGTGAGGTTGCGGCTATTATAAGCAAAAGAAAAAAAGAATGATTATTAGTAAAAAAAAGATGATTATCCGTCTGTTGGTGGCCGTGATCACCCTTATCGGGATCGAGGTCTTTTTTTATTCTGCCTACGCAAAGATACCGATCAAGATAAACAATGAAAACTATATAACTAAAGAGAAGACAGTAGGCGACGCACTAAGAAAAGTAGGTTTTAAACCAGAGACCGGCAATCTTCTCAGCCATGACGGAGAGATCGTATTAAACGGTTTGGGAGAAGAGCCAACGATTTACCTAGATGGCTCACGGGTCAAGGAATCCTCATTGATAAGCCGCGGGTCTAGGATTGAGATGGTCCAAGGAAGAAATTTACGGGAAGTGATTAAAGAAAGAACCCTGGAGATTACACCGCGGACGATCATCGAAGGCAGCGGTCCATTTGTAGTTGTTAAAAGACCTGGATCGCCTGGCGAAATAAGAGAGTATTACCTAGAAGATAGCGGCCTTATTGTAAAGAAAGAGATAGTTAGTAAGCCGAAACCGACAATATTAAAGAGAGGAAAAATTAATCCCAAAAGAATGGTGGCGCTTACTTTTGATGATGGCCCTTTGCTCCCATATACAAAACAAATAGTTGATATTCTAAAATCCTACGATGTGCCGGCAACTTTTTTTGTCGTAGGGACGCAGGTCCAAAAATATCCTGCCACTATAAAATATATGAAGGACCAAGGCTTTGATATTGAGAACCACTCGCTCACTCACAGTCGTCTCGATGATAAGGATCAGGCGGTCGTGGAAAACGAGATTCAAGTGAGCCATGATCTTATTCTCGCAAAAACTGGGGAATCACCCAGATGGTTTCGCCCCCCCTTCGGTCGCCTAAACGGCCTGCTAGGAGAAGCGGTGACCAGACGAGGTTACTCGATTGCGCTGTGGTCGGTTGATCCTATGGATTGGCAGGCGGAGTCAGTAGATAGCATCATTCAGACGATGATGTTGCAAGTAAGACCGGGGGCAATCGTTTTACTTCATGATGGTGGAGGCAATAGACAGGTAACGGTAGCGGCTCTACCCAAGATCATAGAGCATCTAAGATCAGCAGGCTACTCCATTGTTACCCTCGATCAACTCTATAAATACAGATAAAAAAAGAAAAGACCCTCCAATTTCGGGGGCCTTAACTTTTTAACCTGATGAGTAGTTTCGCGTCGTGCTCAGGACGGTCTAGTGCAACCAGACTCACAATGGGCTATTCGAGGTACCATATATCTTTTCATCCACGTCACCTCCTTAGTAATCTAAGATTTAAAAAGACTTTTGCAACAGCTAAACCTGGCAAAGTTATTCTCGCAACAGCTGCGCAACCAATCTTGATTTAGAGAATAAATAATCTTTTGGCCGTTTCTCTCATCACTTACCAGGCCGGCATTTTTAAGTACTGACAGATGTCTAGATATCGATGGCTGGGAGATACAAAATTTTTTTGCTATATCTCTTACACATCTAGGCTTCTTATCCAACAAGACCAATATCTCTTGTCTAGTATTATCAGACATCGCGTGGAAGAAATCTTCCGAACCTGGCATATATTATCACCTCAATAAGACTTATAGCTATAATATTATATATCCACATAGAGATTGTCAAAACAGTTTTTCATAACTATTTTTGAAATCCGGAAAAGACGGGCTTTGGTTCATTTCTTATAAATAGATCTTTTTCAGTAATGACATAATCGAGCGGAACGTCGAATTTTCCTTTCGGGATCGATTCTCTCATCTGAGTGGAAAAGGCGACACCGCTGGTAGTAGCGTCAACTTTTTTTAAATAACGGTCATAATAGCCGGCCCCGTGGCCTATTCTCCATCCGTTTTTGGTAAAGACCAGACCGGGAACAATGATCAAATCCAGCACCTGATCGGCTATGGCCGGCATTTTTTTAGGTTCCATGATGCCAAAAGAGTTGCAGGTAAGACAACATACATCTCCATCGAAATGGCAAAAGTGCATTTTTTTATCGCTTGGGTCTATTACCGGAAGGTAAATTGATTTATTATCCGTTATCGCTCTACTCATCATCTCAGATGTTTCGACTTCGCTGCCGAAAGAGCAATAGAAACCGATGTCGTTTGCTGATTTATATATAGGGCTCCGGATAAGGTTTTCTAAAATGGCGGCGCTCATATGATGGCGCATCTTACTGCTGAGACCATCTCTTTTTATCAAATATTCATCCCTTAAGATCTTTTTTTCCTTATCAGGCATAATACTTTCTCTTTAAACTTTGTCTGTTATATTATACCGATGTAAGAAAGGCATAAAAATGGCAATGATAGAAGTGGATAATGTAAGAAAACTCTTTGATGAAATATTGGCAGTCGATGGAGTTTCTTTTAAAGTTCATGAAGGCGAAGTTTTCGGTTTTCTTGGACCAAACGGTGCCGGGAAGACAACGACGATCAACATCTTATGTACGCTAATGCAGCCAACGTCGGGACGAGCCGTCTTAAACGGTTATGATGTAGTAAAGAGTCCACACGACGTCAGGTCATCGATTGGCATTGTCTTTCAAGACCCGAGCTTAGACGAGCGCCTAAGCGCGAAAGAAAATCTTAATTTTCATGCTCTTGTCTATAACATTCCAAAAGAGAAGAGAGAAGAACGGATCAAAAAAGTGCTTGATCTGATCGATCTTACGCCAAGACAAAACGATATTGTAAGAACTTTCTCTGGAGGGATGAAGCGTCGGTTGGAGATAGGGCGGGGACTGCTTCACTTTCCCAAAGTACTTTTCTTAGACGAGCCGACCTTGGGTTTAGATCCGCAAACCAGGCATCATATCTGGGATTACCTTAACGAACTAAGAGAAAAAGAGCGGATAACCATTTTTCTTACCACTCACTACATGGATGAAGCCGAAAATTGTGACCGGGTGGCGATAATCGACCAAGGCAAAATAATTGCTCTAGATACGCCTGATGAGCTTAAGAAATCAATTGGGGGAGACACGATAAAACTAAAGACTAAAGACAACATTAAAGTGGCAAAGGAGATTGAGTCAAGGTTTAAACTGCAGGTAATCATTGATGATGGCACTATTTTTATTAAGACTGACGATGGCGAAAGCATGCTTCCCCGGCTTATCAGCGACCAATCGATCCCGGTAGTCTCGGTATCTGTACATCGCCCGACATTGGAAGATGTATTTTTACATTTGACCGGTCGAAAGATCCGGGAAGAACAGGGAAGTGCAATTAAAAGCATGAGATCACATGTTAGAGCTTTGAGGCGTCGATGAGTTTCAAGGACATACGGGCGATCTACTCGATCTGGCTAAGAGATCTCACACGATATAGAAGGGATAGATTTAGGTTGGTGAGCTCCGTGGCTCAGCCTGCATTATATCTTTTTGTGTTCGGTACCGGCCTATCAAGGGGGCTTGCGATCAGGGGAGGCAGTGGTTCCAGTCTAGGGCCGGTTGATAATTATGTTGTCTTTATCTATCCGGGGATACTGGGTATGTCGTTACTTTTTACATCTATCTTCTCCGCTATGTCGATAATCTGGGACAGAGAATTCGGCTTTCTAAAAGAAGTGATGGTGGCTCCGATTTCTAGGACGTCCGTTGCTATTGGAAAAGCGATGGGGGGGAGTACGGTCGCAGTTATTCAAGGGTTGATCATTTTACTCTTTGCACCCTTTATAGGTGTAAGTTTTTCGATTCAGACACTGGTTATCATCATCCCTCTCATGTTTTTGATCTCATTTTCGCTGACATCTTTTGGGATCGTCATTGCTGCGAGGATGGAATCCATGGAAGGATTTCAGATGGTAATGAATTTCCTCGTTATGCCTTTATTTCTTTTGTCAGGTGCCATGTTCCCTATCGAAAGACTGCCCGAGTGGTTAAAGGCGCTTACCGTTCTCGATCCATTGACTTACGGGGTAGACGCCCTTAGAGGGTTGATGTTGGGTATGGAAGTGAGCGCTAATCCGATATCCTTAAATATTGCGGTAATAATCGCTTTCGGCGCCGCCATGATCTCGTTAGCTGTAGTGATGTTCAACCGCAAAGAATGAACTTATCGAGCTATAAAACATCTTGTACTATCTGCTACGGGTTTAATCGACTGGCAATTGGCTAGAATCTATTTAGGAGCAGTATTTTCTTGACACAAACAAGATAATTACTTAGTATATCTAAGCTGCTAATTTACAGATACGGGAGATCGATTGAAGACATATAGCGCAAAACCGAGTGAGATAACTAGAGATTGGTGGCTAGTCGATGCTACTGACAAGCCCCTTGGTCGTCTCGCTAGCGAGATAGCTCAATTAATAAGGGGAAAGCATAAGCCGATTTTTACCCCTCATATTGATACAGGCGATTATGTAGTTGTCGTCAATGCCGAGAAAATAAGGCTTACTGGAAATAAGGCAGAGCAAAAGACCTATTTTTCTCACTCAGGCTATCTTGGTGGGGGCAAAGAAAAGAAATACAAAAAGGTGCTAAGTGAGAGGCCGGAAGAGATTATAGAAAGAGCTGTCAAAGGGATGGTTCCTCACAATAAACTGGGTAGGCAAGTTATCCAAAAACTGAAAGTATATGCGGGGAGCGATCATCCACATGTTGCCCAAGCGCCAAAAGAGCGGGCACTTAAAACCAAGGAGGCAAATGGTTCCTGAAGAAGAAAAGATAGAAGAAAAGAAAGCGCCTGCGAAGAAGGCGAAAAAGACCACAAAAAAGAGCGCTCAAGCGATGGCTGTATACATCGGAACGGGCAGAAGAAAAAACTCAACTGCCAGGGTAAGGCTTGTGCCTGGTAGCGGAGAATTTAGAATTAACGGCAGTCGCCAGTTAAAAGAATATTTTGGAAGAGATACTCTCTGCACCTTAGTGGTTCAACCATTTGAAGTAACAGGGACAGCCGGTAAGTTCGATATTTTAGCTAACATCGCTGGCGGAGGCCTTTCTGGCCAAGCAGGTGCTTTAAGGCATGGTGTTGCCAGGGCGCTTTTAGAAGCTGACCCGGATTATCGTAGCGAACTTAAGAAGAATGGGTTTCTTACCAGAGATTCAAGGATGACTGAGAGGAAAAAGTACGGTCTCAAGAAAGCTCGTAAACGTCCTCAATTCTCGAAACGATAATCTGAATTTTAATCATCTCTCATATCTTAACGGTGCTTTTTTCTGGAGAGCGATTTGTATCCAAAGCTTTCGATCGATCTAGATTGCATCAGAAGTAATACCTCTACTCTTTTAGGACTCGTTGGTAAGCGAGAGGTTTTTGGTGTTATCAAAGGGGTTGCCGGTAGCATGGAGGTAGCCGGGGCTATGGTCGAGGGCGGCGTGGATGGACTTGCCGATTCAAGACTCGAAAATCTGATCAGGCTAAAAGATTTTTTTGCAGCCCCTCTTATGCTTCTTCGCCAGCCGATGGTAAACGAGATCGCAACCGCAATAAAATTTGCTGATTATATTTTGTTAACGGAGATCGAAATAGCGAGACAGATTTCTTTAGAAGCCACAAAAGCGGGGAAAGTCCAGCGCATCATACTTATGTTGGAGGCTGGAGACTTAAGAGAAGGAATAACCGAGCCGGAGTTGGACGAGATTGCAGAAGAGGTGCAAAGACTGACTTCGATAGAACTTTATGGTTTAGCCATAAACGCGGGTTGTTCTTTTGCTGTAGCTCCAACAAAAAAACAACTTGTGAGCCTCGTCGAGTCAAAAAAGAGACTAGTTAATAGATTTAGTCAGGACGTACCTATTCTTTCCGGGGGAAATAGTAGCTGTATCGATATTTTACTAAATGGAAAGATGCCGCAAGAGATAAATCAATTAAGAATCGGAGAGGCGATACTTCTCGGGCATGAGCCGATTAATTATAGGCCGCTAGATGGTTTTAAGCAAGGGGCCTTTTCACTTGAGGCCGAGGTTATCGAGGTAAAAAAGAAAAACAATGATCAAGGAGGGCAAGCTGTCATAGCTCTTGGAAGACAGGATATAGCTATGGCCCCGATCAAAACCGACAGCGGATCCATCTTTAACCGAAGCAGCGATCATCTGACGATAAAGCCGGCCGTTGACGCAAAGCTCCAAGTTGGCGGGAGGATAAAGATCGAACCATCGTACTTTGCTGTCTTGGCAGCGATGATATCTCCTTATGTAGATAAGGAATATATTGGGTTATAATAAACAGCCATAAAGACATTGAATTTTATACTCGTTAACTAAGAGCTGATCGGTGGTAAAAGGGTATAAATCAATTGCAAATCCCCTATAAAAGGAGAAATTAATAATTGCCGAAGCTATTTGGCACTGATGGCGTAAGAGGGATTGCTAATACCGAGCTTACTCCGGAACTGACTTTCAAGTTAGGTCGGGCCGGGGCTACTTTTCTAAAGGGTAGAGCAAAAAGAATAGTAGTAGGACGCGACACCAGATTGTCCGGCGATCTATTAGAGTCATCCCTGATGTCTGGTATTTGTTCTGCTGGATGTGATGGTGTAAACCTCGGCGTTCTCCCGACACCGGCTGTTGCTTTTTTAACAAGACAACTTGGTGCCGATGGTGGGGTCGTCATCTCCGCATCACACAATCCGGCTGAATATAACGGTATCAAATTTTTTGATAAGAACGGTATCAAGCTGCAGGAAGAAGAAGAAGAAAAGATCGAGGCGTTAATGGAAGATAACGTTATCGATCGATCTACCGGTAAAGATATTGGAACGATAGTCGATGGATCAAGTTCGATCGAAAGATATGTAAGCCATGTAGTCGACACTATTTACGGCGGGTTGGATGGCATCAAGGTAGCGATCGATTGTGCTAACGGAGCAGCTTCAAAAGTGGCTCCGGATATTCTTAAGTCACTCGGTGCCGACGTGATAACTTTTTCAAATGAGCCTGATGGTATGAATATCAATGAAAATTGTGGTTCTACCTATACCGATCATTTGGCAAAGATAGTAAAGGCTCACAATGTTGATGTCGGGTTTGCCTTCGATGGTGATGCCGATAGAGTGATCGCGGTAGATGAGAACGGCGAAGTTATAGATGGAGATTTCATTATGGCCATCTGTGTGACGCATTTAAAGGAGCTGGATCTGCTTAATCCTAATGCTATGGTTACAACAGTCATGACAAATATAGGTCTCGATAGGTGCATGGAGTCAAAAGGTATAGAAATAATCAAGACTCCCGTAGGAGACAGATTTGTATTACAGGAAATGCTAGACGATAAGATACAAGTCGGGGGCGAACAATCGGGACACATAATTTTTTTAAACCATAATACGACCGGTGATGGAATAATCACCGCCCTTCAACTTCTCTCAGTTATGAGAGACAAAGAAAAACCGCTGTCAGAAATAGCAAAAGTGATGACCAGGTATCCACAATCTCTAAAAAATGTGATCGTAAAAAACAATAAAAAAACAATAATAGATTTAGAAGGCGTAAAAAAAACAATACTCGCCAGTGAAAATGAACTGGGCGGCGATGGTCGAGTGCTAGTAAGACCATCAGGGACAGAGCCGCTAATCAGAGTAATGGTCGAGGCCAAAAGCGAGGAGTTAGCCGAGAGATTAACCGATAATATCGTTTCAGCCATTGAAGAGAATATCTAGAGGGCCAAAGGTAAAGAAGTCGGTAACTAATCTGGTAATATATATAAGATCATGTGTGGAATCGTAGGTTACATAGGAAAAGAAAAGACCACCCCGCTACTTTTACAGGGATTAAAGAGACTCGAATACAGGGGTTACGACTCAGCCGGGTTGGCTTTGTCTATCAATGGAAGCTTAACAGTACTTAGACAAAAAGGTAATTTGGATCAACTCGAAAAGATCGTCGATCACGATAAACTTGATAGTAGGCTAGGAATCGGGCATACCAGGTGGGCCACCCACGGCGAACCGTCAAAGAGAAATTCTCATCCCCATACTGATTGTTCAGGAAAGATCGCGGTTGTCCATAATGGGATCATAGAGAACTGGCATGAGCTAAGAGATGAGCTTATTGATTCAGGGCACGAATTTACTTCCGAGACCGATACTGAGACTCTGGCACATCTGGTAGAAGCAAACTTCAACGGCGATCTTAAAGAAGCGGTAAAAAAGGCACTTCGCCGGATCAAGGGCTCCTATGCAATAGCTGTGATCTCAAGCGAAGATCCCTCGAAATTGATCGCTGCCAGAAAAGACAGCCCTCTGGTCCTTGGTATCGCTGAAAGCGGAATTTTTGTAGCTTCAGACATCCCCGCACTTATCGACCAGACTAGAAAGATCGTAATCATCGAAGACGAAGAGCTGGTGGAGGTAGCCCAAGACGGGTATCAGATCACATCAGGGGATGACGTTTTAATTAAGCGTGACTCCATTGAAGTCAAGTGGGATATTGAAGCTGCAGAAAAAGGCGGGTTCGCCGATTTCATGTTAAAAGAGATATATGAACAACCAAGCGCTATTCAAGATACGCTGCGGGGACAATTAGATGAGGATGGCAAAGTTAATTTTGATGACCTTTTGCTCGATAAAGAAAAAATAGAAGATATCGATAAAATTTTCATCGTTGCTTGCGGTACATCTCTTCATGCTGGAATGATAGCGAAACTAGCGATTGAGAAATGGGCCCACATATCTGTCGAGATAGATTGTTCTTCGGAATTTCGCTACCGCGAACCTGTGCTGTCCGATAAGAGCCTTCTAATAGCCATCACTCAGTCGGGAGAGACAGCCGACACATTGGCGGGGATAAGAAAAGCTAAGGAAAAGGGAGCAAAGATTATCGCCGTGACCAATGTTGTTGGCAGTTCGATAACGAGAGAGGCAGACGGAGTAGTTTACACGCACGCCGGTCCCGAAATCGGGGTAGCAGCGACAAAAACACATGTATCCCAAATAGCGGCGCTGATCTTGCTTTCAATGTTTATCGCCCGGCAAAAAAATGGTTTGGATGATTCCTTTTTTCAAAAAATAGCTGAATCTCTCTCAAAAGTACCGGAAAAAGTAGATGAGATATTGGGAAAAGCGGAGACGATCAAAGAATGGGCAAAGAAATATCATGATGTATATGACTTTCTCTTTATCGGAAGAGGGGTGGGTTATCCAGTAGCTATGGAAGGGGCTCTAAAGTTAAAGGAAATATCCTATATTCATGCCGAGGGCTACCCAGCCGGGGAGATGAAACACGGTCCGATAGCCCTTATCAATGATGGCGTCCCCGTTTTAGCTATTGCCTTAAAAGGAAAAGTCTTCGAAAAGATAGTAAGCAATATGCAGGAAGCAAAATCCAGAGGTGGTAGCATCATTGCTATCACTGATTCAGATGATAACCAGATTAGAGCACTAACCGATGACGTATTTGTCATCCCCGAATCAGATGAAATGTCATCAGCGATCTTAAGCGTTATCCCGCTTCAGCTTCTGTCTTATTTTATTGCTAAAGAAAGAGGATGTAATGTCGATCAGCCCCGTAATTTAGCAAAAAGCGTGACGGTCGAGTAGAGATGATTAGAGGACTGGGCGTAGACATCGTCGAGATCGATCGGATCAAAAAGGCGCTTTTAAAATATGAAAAATTCGAAAAGCGGATATTCACTCAAGATGAGAGCAAGTATTGTCAGTCAAAACAGGAGCCAGCACATCACTATGCCGCTCGGTTTGCTGCTAAAGAAGCAGTCAGTAAAGCGCTTGGAACTGGTAGGGCCGGCATGAAATGGACTGATATTGAAGTAAAGAGGGATAGCAAGGGAAAACCATTCATCAGTCTAAGCGGGGGAGCGGCAAAACTGGCGAACGAAAACGGCATCTGCGATGTCGAAGTGAGCCTCTCTTTTAATAAAAGTAATGCAGTCGCGTCGGCCATCGCCATCGGGTTGTAAAATTTGCAAAGGTTTTCTTTGTCAGCTATTCTATGGTCTGATACTAATTAGGAGAATCTTGTCTTTTAAAAAAAAGCTAACAATTATTATAATCGTTATTTTGGTTACATTGCTTTTGGGTGGTTGTACGAATAGCAAAAAGAGTTATCAAGATAAAATGACAAAGATATTGATTGATACCCAAGAGGAGCTTAGCGATCTATCTAAGAAAAGCGGTGAGGATAATAAATCAAGGGCCGAATTAGATAAAGAGCAGATAAAAATATTGGAAGATACGGAAAAAAAGATGGAGAAGATCACTCCCCCAGAGGATTTTTTTAGCGGCCACGCTGACCTGATCCAATTCTTGAGTTTTTATGTTGACGGAAAAGAGATCGAGATTAAATTGGATAAAAGCGAGAGCGAGGAAGATATTAACGGAGAACAACAGATCTCACCGGAGAGGACTGAATCTCTTAAGATGACTATGGCGGCGAACAGAGCGCTTGGGCGTGCGGCTCGAGAGCTTCCTTTTCTTGAATTTTATCTTCTTGAGACCTTCGGTCAATTAGCGGGAGGCCCGGGTGTTGGGACTCCACAACCTAGAACAATATCGCCACCAAGCCCTTCAAATTAACCGCCGAAGAATTATTGTTACAACTCCTCTACCTTGACAAAGAAGTAAAAAACTGCTAAAATAATTGAACTTTTTCTTTAAGAATTCGGCAATTCTTTTGCTGAACTAAGATGGTTTGACGGCTATTAACGGATAGCAATGAGGCTCTTTAAAAAAGCGCGATTAAATGCACTCCTAATCATAATAATATTTATACTAATTTTATCGAAACAGGTAATGGCTGCGAATGTAGAGATTAGTGTATATGATTCTGCCATCAATATTTCTATCAACGGCCAAAACTACTCCTCGGGCGACCTGATCTTTATAAATAGCAGCGACGTCCTTAGATTTAATTCTTTATTTGACGGATTGAAATCGATCGAGGCCAATGTTTCCTATAAAGATAGAAATATTTCAAGTGATATTATCCCCATCTCGTTCGTTGAGACAGGCACTCTTTCTAACTGGAGTTGGCAGGCGCTAAATCCGATAGCGGGTGATTTTATCGGCGGCGATGAGGATGACCTGCTGGCGCTCTATAGCAGGGCTGGAAATTTCTCCATGATCTGGGGTTTTGAGGGGAACAATAATACGCTTTTAGAGCCGATATCGCTTTGGGCTTCCGGTTATGGTAAATGGGATGGAGATAAGACCAAGCTCACAGTCGGGGATTTTAATGACGATGGTCTAAGCGACATTATGGCCTTCTATGGTTACGGTGATCAACACGCAAAGGCTTGGTTCTTCGAGAATAGCGGCCGAGGATTCAAGGAGCCGGATATCTGGTGGTCATCGAACGAAGGCTGGAACGAGGCTGCAACTAAAATGATTTCGGGAGATTTTAATAACGATGGGTTAATAGATCTCCTTGCTCTGTATACTTTTGATGACGGCAAATCCACCTTCTGGTTTTTTGAAAATGACGGCAAGAGGTTAGGCGAGCCAAAAAAGTGGTGGGGCTCTACTAGCCAATGGCTGGGGGAAAAATCACAGGTATTGCCCGGTGATTTTGATCTGGACGGGACGTTGGATCTACTGATCATGTATAACTATGGAGACAGACGGGCCCGAATGTGGTTTTTCCAAGGATACGGAGCTGGTTTTTACGCCCCTCAAGTCTGGTGGGATTCGGGAAATGACGGCTGGAACGCCGGAGCGACCAAGATCGCGGCCGGGGATTTCAACGACGATGGCCTAATAGATATTTTCGGTCTCTATACCCATGCCAACAAAAGATCTTCTGCCTGGATCTTTGTAAACTCGATCGGTGATTATAACAATCCGATAAAGTTATGGGATAGTGGCGAAGGCAATTGGGACGGCGAACGTACCAAGATAGTTTCAGGAGATTTCGACGGCGACGGTTTAGTATCTTCGATAGTGGCGATAAGTGACGCTCAAGATAAGGGCGTTGGCGTATTTCTACTGGGGCCGATCGACGATCAGTCGGAGACGGATCTTTGGGTAAGACAATTCTGACCAGCCAGTCAATAAAATCTTTTTAACAAACAGTCTGCTATAATTATTTTTCATGGAAATCGTAACCGCCAATCAGATGATGGATATAGAAGAGAAGGCGGTAGAGTCTCAAGAGATATCGTTAAAGGAACTGATGGAAGCGGCGGGGGAATCCGTTGCTGATATTGCCTCTTCCCTTTTAAAAGCCGGCGGCGAAATAGCCATATATTGTGGTAAAGGAAATAATGGCGGAGACGGCTTCGTTGCTGCTAAGCATCTAAAAAGGATCGGTCACGATGTGACTGTCTATCTGACTTTTTCAAAGGATGATATCAAAGGGATCGCGAAAGATGCTCTAAGTGAGGCTGAAGCAGCTTCAGTAAATATAATGGAATTTAAGAAAGAGGTCTGCCCATCGCCCGACTTGATCATTGACGCTCTCTTTGGCTTTAACTTAAAAGGTGAGATCCATGGCCAAGCGGCCGACGCAGTCGAGCAGATAAACAAAGTAAGGGCAATAGTCGTTTCGGTGGATATTCCTTCCGGCATCGATGCCGATACCGGAAGATCCGATGGAGTGAGCGTAAAAGCTGACCATACGGTAACTTTTACTTGTCCAAAAATAGGTTCGGTGATCGATCAAGGCGTAGGGCTTTCAGGCAAGATCCATTTAGTCGATATTGGTATCAGTAAAGATGTCATTAGTGAAAACGTAGATACTCATTTGGCTTCAAGGGAGATCGCAAGCTCGCTTATTCCCAAACGAGCATTCACAGCTAATAAGCACACTTGTGGAAGAGTATTGGTCATTGCCGGCTCGGTAGGGATGACGGGAGCTGCGACGCTGACTTCTTTGGCGGCGCTGAGATCCGGGGCGGGAATAGTAACTTTGGCGGCACCAAGAAGCCTGAACGAGATATTGGAGATTAAGCTTACAGAGGTAATGACAATCCCGTTGCCGGAGACTGCTCAGCAAAGTATATCGCCAACGGCATTAGATATCATAAAAGATGTAAGTAAAAGATTTGATGTCATAGCCATTGGTCCCGGTATTTCACGAAACGATGAGACAAGAGTTTTTCTAAATAAAGTAGTGAGTGAGATCGATATTCCTATGGTCATCGACGCCGATGGATTAAATTGTCTGGACGACACAGGCGTTCTTAGCAGTACTCCATCATCAAAGGTAATCACCCCTCATGAAGGCGAATTAAGCCGCTTAACTAAAGAAACGACTTCTAAGATCACCTCAGATCGGGTAAAAGCATGTCAGGAGGCGAGTCGGGCCTTTAAGGCGACCGTTGTCTTAAAGGGAAACAGATCTATCATTAGTGGTCGGGGAGCGACAATGATCAATACTACTGGCAATGCAGGGATGGCGACAGCGGGAACCGGAGATGTGCTAACAGGAATAATCGCTTCTTTCATGGCTCAAGGCCTTCCCGATTATCCGGCAGCGGTTGCAGGTACGTTTGTCCACGGTCTAAGCGGTGATTTCGGAAAAAAAGAGAAAGGCGAGCTTGCTATGATCGCGGGCGACTTGATAGACTTATTACCAAGAGCAATAAAAAATATTATCGGAGTTGTCCGATGATGAGAGGATCAAGGGGAGAATAGATGAGCCCAATCGCAGAAGAAGTAATGACCAAGGACGTTAAATGCTTAAAGCCCAAAGACAGTATCAAGCAGGCGGCAAAATTTTTTGTCGACAATAAAATCGGTGCGGCACCGGTGCTTGATGATGACGATCAGTTGATAGGATTGATCTCTGAATCTGATCTTATATCTCAAGACATAAAGGTACATTTTCCAAGCTATATCCATCTTTTAGATAGCTACATATTCCTCGAAAGTCCTAAACGATTTGAGGAGTCGCTCAAAAGAGCTGCAGCAGCTACTGTCGAAGAGCTGATGGCAACGGAGGTTGTAACAGTTACTCCTGATGCAAGTACCGAAGAAATAGCGACCCTGATGATCGAAAAACATATTGGACGCATTCCGGTCATATCAGGGGGAAAAGTTGTCGGGATCATAACTAAAGGGGATATAGTTAGAACTCTTTCTAGCTGATCATGGTGTATAAACGACCTGTCTGGGCTGAGATCGATCACTCCGCGATCGAAAAAAATATTCAAACAATAAAAAATACTTTAGAGGATACGACTCTTTTCATGGCGGTTGTAAAAGCTAACG
>JAUVQW010000116.1 GCA_030597945.1 Actinomycetes bacterium | reverse complement strand
TTAAGGTTATCTCTTTTTTGTGTGCAATATGTGTGCGATTAGCGTAAAAAAAGGGTGGTTTTTATTAATCAGCCTATCTGAACTGGTGCCCCCGGCATGAATCGAACATGCGGCACCCGGTTTAGGAAACCGGTGCTCTATCCCCTGAGCTACGGGGGCAAAAAGTCGAGACTAAAGAATTATAGAAAAGGATGGCAGACTTTACAAGCTAAGTTCGATCTATGCACTATTATTTAGAAAAAAAAGACAGAACATTATTATTATTTAATAAAATATACCTACTTACCAGCAGTAATTGATAAAAAAAAAGTACTAAAGTTTTATTCCATATCTGCCGATATAAATATTAAGTCCTAGTAGTCCCCATTTCACCTGATCACCAATATCTAGCCGTCTACCTATTGTTGACTTTATTGATAAACAATGTTAAATATTATGGTATGAATATTTCCGCGAGAACAGAATGCGGTATAAGGGCACTGATTGAAATTGCCAAAGCCGCTAAGGGAAAGCCTGTCAAGCGCTCTACGATCGCTGACAAGCAAAAAATACCGCTACCTTTCTTAACCCAAATACTGCAGACTCTGGTAACCGGAAAAATCATTTTAAGCACCAGAGGTCCAAATGGTGGATATATACTGGCAAAACCAGCTGACAAGACTACCCTTCTCGATGTAATAAACCTGCTTCAAGGACCGGTCATGCCACGTTATTGTATTGATGCCGGTCTTGGAAAAAGTTGCGACCTGGCCGAGAGCTGTACGTTGATGAACGTCTGGGAGCGACTTCGGGACGCCGGCGAAGATGTACTGAAAAATGTCAGTCTTGAAGATGTCAGTGGCAAAAGTCCGCTTGTAGAGATGGGGTCTTAAGATGAGAGAAGTGTATCTGGACAACGCCGCTACCACAAAGATCGACGACCGCGTATTAGAGGCGATGCTTCCCTTTTTAAAAGAAGACTTCGGAAATCCTACAAGTCTTCACGGCTGGGGTGAGAAAGCTAAGACCGCCATTGAAGAAGCCCGAGTAAGCGTAGCCGCCTTGATCGGAGCAGAGCCAAGAGAGATCATCTTTACATCATCTGGAAGTGAAGCAAATAGTCTGGCGATAAAAGGCTCGATCAAACCGCTTCTAAGAATTGGTAACCATGTGATCACTTCTACTATCGAGCACTTCTCTGTCCTCCATGCAATTAAGGCCCTTGAAAAAGAGGGCACTATTGAAGTGACGTATCTGCCCGTAGATAGTTTTGGAATGATAAACGTCGAAGATCTGGTCAAAGCAATTCGCAGTGAGACGATACTGATCTCCGTTATGAGCGCTAATTCAGAAGTCGGCACTATTCAATCCGTTGATGAAATAGCTAAGATCGCAAATGAAAATAAAATCTTATTCCACACTGATGCCGTCGCCGCCGCCGGGATCATACCCGTAAATGTTGATAGCGGCATCGATCTATTAAGCCTTTCGGCAAGCCAATTTTACGGCCCAAAGGGAGCCGGAGCCCTTTATGTTCGAAGCGGGGTTAGAATACAACCTCAAATAGAAGGGGGTATTCAAGAGAGTGGAAAACGCGGTGGAACCGAAAATGTACCGGCCATTGTCGGCTTGGGAAAAGCGGCCTCTCTAGCGGTTGAAGAGATGGACGATAGAAATTATCGTATGGAAAGCTTAAGAGACCGCCTTATAACAGGGCTTAGAAGCAGTATCGACGATCTAACGCTTAACGGGCACCCAACCAAACGGCTTCCCGGTAATGTCCATGTCAGGATCGAGTATATCGAAGGCGAATCGATGCTAATTTTTTTAAACATGAGGGGGATAGCTGCGGCCTCAGGTTCGGCCTGCACTTCCCGGGCGCTAAAAGCTTCTCATGTAATGACTGCGCTTGGAATCCCGCGCGAAAAAGTCCACGGGTCACTACTCTTCAGTCTCAGTAAAGAGACCACAAGAGATGATGTTGACTATGTAATAGAAGTACTTCCGCCGATCGTCGCTAGACTGCGTGAGATGTCACCGATGACACCGGCAAACGATGAAATTATTGGGGAGGTAAGAAAATGAGTTCGACTACAACAGAGGAAAAGGTAATTCCAGAGAGTAAGGAAGAGAAAAAGACGAAAGAGAAAGTTACGATGGTCGTCTTTAGCGGCGATCTCGATAAAGTGCTAGCGAGTTTCATCATCGCAACCGGCGCCGCCTCCATGGGGATGGACGTCACTATGTTCTTTACTTTTTGGGGGCTTAACGCCATCAAGAAAAACGAGGCGAAAAATACGGCACCGGGAGTCATGAAAAAGATGCTTGGTGTCCTAAACAAAGGTGGCAGCAAACGACTGCCCCTCTCTAAATTCCATATGGGCGGCATGGGAACATCGATGATGAAAAAACTTATGAAACAACATAAGATGCCAAATATCGATGAGATGATAGACCTGGCCAAGCAAATGAACGTCAAACTACTTGCATGCACTATCACCTTGGATATTCTTGGAATCTCAAAGGACCAGTTAAGAGAAGACGTCATAGACGGATACGTCGGTGCTGTAAGTTATCTTTCGGAAGCTAAAGACGGTAACGTAAATCTATTCATATAAACGCATTTTTTAGAGAAGAGGAAAAATATGACTGCTGATGAAACTCTCGATTGTTACGGTTTACTATGTCCGATGCCAATTGTGGAGACCGCTAAAAAAATAAACGAGATGAAGATTGACGAGGTACTTGAGGTCCTTTCAACCGATGAGGGCATTAAGGCAGATATGCCGGCTTGGTGTGATGCTACCGGAAACGAATTTCTAGGTATCGAGGGCGAAGGAAGAGACCTTCATGTCTTTGTTAGAAAAATAGCGGGTTAAATCAAACTGTATCTACACCTATTTCGAGGCGTAGGCTTTTGCTACCAAGATTATGTAGATATAAAGAGCAAGCCCTATCACAAATGCGATTGCGCCTATCGTCTTAGCGTCTAAATCCAAAACTTTTCCTTTCTTTATGTTTTACGGAAAAAAGAGACCCAGTTCCCTTGCCGCGCTATCAAGCGAGTCAGAACCATGTATTATGTTTTCTGATATCTCGGTGGCAAAGTCCCCTCTGATAGTACCGGATGACGATTCGGCCGGATCAGTAGCCCCGATCATCGATCTCACAATATCCACTGTTCCCTCTATACCTGAGATCTTTAGAAGTACTACCGGTCCCGAAGTCACAAAATCCACGAGCTCCTGAAAGAAAGCTTTTCCCTTATGCTCGCCATAGTGGACGTTTGCCGTTTCTTTTGAAAGTCGCTCAAGCCGCATGCCATCAATCATGAGTCCCCGCTTTTCAAACCTGGAGATTATCTCACCTGTAAGATTCTTTCTCACACCATCGGGTTTTATCATAGCAAATGTACTTTCCAATTTTCCTCCACAGATTGATAGTCGTTAGGTATTACTCTGGCAATATGGGCATATTGTCCAGTTTAATTTGAGTGCATGTTCGCAAGATGGACACGATTTTTTGAGTTTTTTAAGACAATACGGGCAGACGATAAATTCTTTATCGATCTGCTTCATGCAAGCCGGACAGACGAGATCGGCCTGGCTGATCATTGCCTCTTTTGCTTTTATCTCTAACTCCCTTTCCCGGGCATCATCTGAATATTCCGGCGGCCTGACAATAAGATAGATGAAAAATCCAAAAACAAAAAAGAGTAGGACGACTATGCCCCAATAGCCAGACATTCCGCCGCGCCTATTGGCGTCGCGATAGGTCCAAAAAGCAAGACTGAGCCAGAAAATGACTAAGAATACCTTTAGGGTGGAGATAACAAATCTAAAAGTTGGAGATGTAAAAAAAGAAAAAAATGAGTCAAATGCATCCATCAATACCCCTATTTATTCGTTCCTAAGAGATTATGATATCAAAGAGCTGCACCTTAGCCAAGACATTATTGGAGAACCTCTCTTGCCTCCCCAACTCCATAGAGCGAGCCTGTTACACAGATTAGATCGCCATCACCGGCAAGGTCCTTTGCGACTGACAGCGAACTATCCATATCACTTCGCAGTAAAGGTTCATATCCCGATTTAATAATTAAACTTCCCAGTTCATCGTTTGTAAGTGAACGCGGATTTTGATTACTGGTAGCGATTATCGTACCAGCAAACGGTAGAAGATTTTTTAGAACCTTGGGTACTTCTTTATCTTTTAGCATAGATAAAATCAGTATTAATTTTTCGAATTTAAATTC
>JAUVQW010000150.1 GCA_030597945.1 Actinomycetes bacterium | reverse complement strand
TGCGACCAAATGGTAGATCCTTTTAAAGATCTATGGAAAAGATATGAGATCTCTAATAATGACTTTATCCGTACTACTGAAAAAAGGCATAAAAAGGTCGTCACCGAGATCTTTCAAAAACTCTACGACCAGGGCGATATCTATAAAAGTCACTATGAGGGGTGGTACTGCACCCACGAAGAGACATTTTGGCTTGAAAGCCAGCTTAATAAGGGTGCGTGTCCGGAGTGTGGAAGAGTTGTAGAACTTCTTAAAGAGGAGAGTTATTATTTTAAAACCTCTCGCTACGTTGATAGATTACTAAAATATATTGAAGATCATCCAGGATTTATTCAGCCGGAAGTACGCCTAAATGAAGTCATGAGCTTCTTAAAAAGTGGTGTAGAAGATGTTTCCATCTCAAGAACATCTGTTAAATGGGGAATACCGGTTCCCTTCGATCCGGATCATGTCATATATGTCTGGTTTGAAGCTTTGATAAACTATCTTACCGGCATCGGCTACATCATCGATCAGCCCAAATATGAGAATTTTTGGCCTCCCGTACATATCCTTGGCAAAGATATCATTAAAGTCCATGCCGTGATCTGGCCCTGCATGTTGATGGCTCTTGATTTACCCTTACCAGATATCGTATTGGCTACCGGTTTTTGGACACTGGGAAAACAAAAGATATCAAAATCCAGAGGAGAAGTGATAGAACCAAATGAACTTGCCGATGAATTTGGTGTCGATGCCGTAAGATACTTCTTCTTAAGAGAGATGCCCCTTGGTCAAGACGGTGAATTTACAAGAGATGCCTTGATAAGAAGGATCAATCATGATCTTGCCAATGACCTAGGCAACCTTCTTAACCGGACTTTAGCGATGATGGAAAAGTATTTCGAAGGTACGATACCAAAAAAACCTGAAGAAACGGATAAAACATCAACCCTTAGGAACCGGGCAGAATTGACTTTTACTGCTTACAAGGAGATGATGAAAGCATTAAAACCGAGGCAGGCTTTAGAAGAGATCTGGAAGCTTGTTAGCACAGCAAATAAATTCATAGATGACGCCGCTCCATGGGATCTTTACAAGCAAAAAGAGGAAGAGGCGTTAAGGGAGGTCATGTATAGTTTGATCGAAACTATAAGATTATTGGCCTTACTTATCACCCCTTTTATGCCGGAAACTTCAAGGAAAATCTATTCTCAATTAGGACTGGCCGATGATCCTGAAAAAATGACATTCGCTGAAAACTTGATATGGGGAGCTACCTCCGGAGGGATCAAGATTAATCGATCAAATCCACTTTTCCCAAGGATTGAGACATAAAAATGTCTGAAGCTAACGATTACTTTGTCGACACCCATGCTCATCTAGACCTATTCGGGTCAAATGAGGATATCCGTCATATAATCTCTACCGCCGGAAAAGCAGGCGTAAAAAGAATAGTTGCCATCGGAGATGACTTGGATTCATCAAGAAAAGTGGCGGGCCTGACTGAGCAGTTTGCCAGAGTTTACGGTGCTGCAGGGATTCATCCTCACCACGCCGACGGGGTTGATAAAAATACGATCGACCAGATATGGGCCGTTTCCAATCAACCAAAGATTGTGGCTATCGGTGAGACTGGACTAGATTTTTACAGAATGAACTCAACAAAAGATAGTCAGATAAGCTCTTTTAAAGCCCAGGGAGAGCTTTCGAAACATCTTGGTCTTGCCCTTATCATCCATTGCCGAGACGCATATCCTGAACTGATCGATATTTTAAAAGAGATGGATCTTGGGAATAAGCGTTTTGTGATCCATTGTTTTTCTGGGACAAAAGAGAACGCGAAAGAACTTCTAACTATGGGGGCATATATATCATTTGCTGGCAATGTCACATTTACAAATGCAAAGGAACTACGAGACGTGGTCGATGAAGTACCGCTGGAGCGAATCCTGATAGAAACCGACAGCCCTTACCTGGCACCGCACCCCAATAGAGGTGACAAAAATGAACCGTCGTTGCTACCAAAAATCGCAGAAACAATTGCCTCCAAAAAAGACATAGATCTTGACCTGTTGATGACTGCGACTACTGATAACGCCAAAGAATTATTTAATTTTAATTAAGCTGGCAAGCGCTGGCCAATTTGACATATAGGCCCAAATTTAGTTAATATTGCTTTTCACGTGCAAATTTTGAAGAAGGGAGTGATAGTGTGAAGGTAAAGTGGCTTGAATCCAATGATATAGTGCAAAAGCATAAAACCCATTATTTGATTGCAATAATATTTTTAATCCTTATCACCATTCTCTCCCACTATTTACTCTCCTTTAAAGAGGTTGTCCTGGCAATAGATGGAGAAACCAAGAAAGTAATGACCAGAGCATCGACCGTATCCGAGTTACTAGACGGCGAGAACATTAAATACACCTCGCATGACATAATTACTCCCGATCTATTCTCATCGATCTCTGCTGGCGATAAAGTAGCCATCGAAAGCGCCAAACCGATCTCAGTCGATATTAACGGAGTAGACAAATTCCTTTATACGGCCGCAAAGGACGTAAATAGTGCCTTAAAAGAGTTAGGAATAGATCCGGCTGGCGATATCAGAGTCTCATATAATGGACTTAATGAAATATTTACCGGCATGCAACTCAATATTTCCGTCCTCGCAAGACGAACCGATACCAAAGAAATCCCCATCGCTTTTGAAAAGAAGAGGGTCGATGATCCTAAGCTACTTAAAGGGCGGACACGGCTATCCAATAGGGGCCAGCAAGGGATCAAGAGACAAATCATCGAATATGTCATGGTCGGAGATATTACTATTGAGACTAATATTGTCAACGAAGAAATAATTAAACAACCGACAGATGAAGTTACCAGAGTCGGAACGAAGATCCCGCAAATAGCAGCGGTGCCTACAACCCCACCGGCAGTAAACGTATCAAGAAGCGGACGCAGCTTTAGTATGGTGTCTACAGCTTACGCCACAGGTGACGGAGGAGGAGCCGGATCAAGAACAGCGACCGGCACTGGCGTCTATAAGGGTATTGCAGCTGTCGATCCAAGAGTCATCCCCCTTGGAACAAGGTTGTACATCGATGGTTATGGATCAGCAATAGCAGCGGATACCGGTGGTGCGATCAAAGGTAACCGTATCGACCTAGCCTTTGGAAGTGTCGCGGAGGCTCTACAATGGGGTAGAAGAAGTGTCACTGTCCACATC
>JAUVQW010000047.1 GCA_030597945.1 Actinomycetes bacterium | reverse complement strand
CGTACATGTTCGAGATCCGAAAAGTACTGTTGTCATCTCGAAAAAGTTAAAAGATATTATTGGTCAGCCCGCGCTTCTTCCTTTTCACAGCGGGCATTCAAAAGAAGTAAGAGAAAGATTAGTAAAAGCCCTTAGATCAGATAAAGCATTATCAGTAGCTGTTAGCGGGGACGGGGACATTAGTGCACTTGGCGGCGGTATAGATCATCTTATCTTTCTTCATCCGCCGTACTCACTAGCGTCGCTCTCTCAAACACTAAGCAGTCTAAAAAAGAAGGAGACTTCCCTCTTTGTTCACCTGCTTTTTGGAAGAGAAGAATTGTTAAACAATCTCGACGTTATCGGCAGATATTATCCATCACGAGATGATCTTGCCAAGATGTATCTTCAATTGTCCGAAGGGTCCAATGAGAACGGGGAATCGACTGAAAAAACTCCCCTTAAAATATTAGATGAACTTGGCCTCATTTCGACGTCCGAAAAAGGATGTCTCTGCATAAAAGATATTAAAAAAGTGGATCTGGATTCTTCTCCGACCTTTAAAGAGGGGCGAGCTATGAGGTCCGAATTTGATTCTTGGGCCAAGATTGCATTGACCATAACACCTTCGAAAATAGTAAAATACCTCACTTCGCTCTAGCTATAGGCTTGAATCAGGTTATACAATAATAGAAAAGCTTCTTTTAAGGTAAAAAAATGCCGGAAAACGAGTTAGAAAATCTTATAAAAAAAATGTCCGTTTACAATCCGGATGTCGACAAGGATCTGGTAAAAAGGGCGTTTATTCTTGCGCATCAACTTCATGAAAAGCAGCTTAGAATGTCTGGTGAAGCCTTCATCCACCATCCTTTAGGCGTGGCTGATATCTTGGTCGAGCTGGAAATGGATACTACTACGATTGTTGCCGCCCTACTTCACGACGTTGTAGAAGATACCGACTACTCGATAGAGGAAATAAAGAAGGACTTTGGTGATGAAACGGGCCTCTTGATAGACGGAGTTACGAAACTTGGAAAGATCAAGTTTAAATCCCAGGCTGAAGAGCAGGCGGAGAATCTTCGCAAAATGTTGATAGCTATGGCTAAAGATATTCGAGTCATTCTGATCAAACTAGCGGATCGTCTTCATAATATGAGGACTCTTTGTTTTCTCTCTGTTGAGAAACAAGAGGAAAAAGCCAGAGAGACCCTTGAGATATACGCGCCGCTGGCTCATCGGATGGGAATCTTTCAGATCAAATGGGAGCTGGAAGATCTAGCTTTCTGTACATTAGAACCGGATACATATCAGCAAATTCAAAAGCTGGTAACCGAATCCAGAGAGGAAAGAGAGAAATATCTGGAAGAGGTTATGAAACTTATCGGTGAAGAATTGGAGAAGGTTGGCATCGAAAGCGGCATGAGCGGGCGAACAAAACATCTTTACAGCATTAATAAAAAGATGAAGCAAAGAGGAAAAGAATTTGGCGAGATATACGATCTTTCCGCAATCCGTGTAGTCGTCGAAAATCTTCGAGATTGCTATGGAGTATTGGGCGTGGTCCACTCGTTATGGAAACCGCTGCCCGGCAGATTTAAAGACTATATAGCGATGCCAAAATTCAATATGTATCAATCACTTCATACGACGGTGATCGGTCCAAAAGGCCTCCCTTTTGAAGTGCAGATACGTACTGAACAGATGCATCGAACTTCGGAGTATGGAATTGCCGCCCATTGGCGTTACAAAGAGGGCAACAAGGTGCCAGACAAATTTGAAGAAAGGCTCTCATGGCTTCGTCAGATGATGGAGTGGCAGAACGAGACGGAAGATCCAAAAGAATTTATGGAGAGCTTGAAGATAGACCTTTTCGAAGATGAAGTATTTGTTTTTACCCCTAAAGGGGATGTTCTTTCTTTTAAGACCGGGGCGACCCCGCTCGATTTTGCCTATTCTATCCATACGGATGTGGGCCATCAATGCGTAGGAGCCAAGGTAAACGGTCAGATAGTGTCGCTTGGTTATCAGCTGCAAATGGGTGATATTGTTTCAGTTATGACTAGCAAATCATCTACAGGCCCAAGTAGAGACTGGTTGAACCTAGTTAAGACTTCCAGCGCTAAATCGAAGATACGCCATTGGTTTTCCAAGGAGACAAGGGAGGACCATGAGCATCTCGGAAGAGAAGCTTTACTTAAAGCGTTAAGAAAACAAGGTGTAAATATCAAGGACGCTACAAAGGCAAGTATCATTGACGCTGTACGTAAAGAGATGAATTTTTCTAAGGCCGAGACTTTCTATACAGCGCTTGGAGCCGGAAAGATCTCTTCCAAGCAGGTCTCCACCAAGATCATAAGAGAACTCACGAAAGAAAAAGAGGGCGGTGAAGGGAGCGTTGAAGAAGATGTTATCGAGATAACCCCAAAGCCCTCAAGAAGAAAAGATAGGGAGACAGGCGTCAAAGTAAAGGGCATAGAAGATATGTTGGTAAGGCTTGCCCACTGCTGTCATCCGGTTCCCGGTGATGATATCATCGGCTTTGTCACCAGGGGCAGGGGACTCTCTGTACATAGGGCCGAATGTCCCAACGCGAGAATACTTTTAGATGATCCGGACAGAATATTGGAAGTCTACTGGGATACAAAGCAACAATCGATCTACCAGATAGAGATCCGGGTAGAGGCTTTGGATAGGACAAAACTTCTTCAAGATATTACGACTATCCTAAGTGAGTTTGGCGTGAATATATTATCGGCCAGTGTTGCTACCAGAAAGAACGCTATCGCTAATTTTCGATTCATCTTTGAGATAGGTGATCTATCCAACCTAAGGACGATCCTCTCTACAATCAAACGGATAGACGTCGTTTTTGACGCTTACCGGGTTTTACCTTCCCAGACGAGCACGACGGCGGTCAAAGAAAGTAATCAGTGAGAGCTCTTCTTCAAAGGGTCGCATCGGCTCGGGTAGAAGTAGATGAAAAGATCATAGCCGAGATCGGTAAAGGCGTTCTTGCTTTTATCGGTGTATCGAAAGAGGATTCAAATACAGACGTAGATTATTTGGCAAGAAAAATCGCTGATCTTAGGATTTTCGGTGATGACGGGGGATTCGATAGGTCGATTACTGAGATAGATGGAGAGATATTAGTCGTTTCTCAATTTACTTTATATGGTGATGTCAGAAAAGGAAGAAGGCCATCATTCGACAAGGCAGCCCCGGCAAGTCTTGCAAAAGAGATATATGAATCACTGATTAACGCGCTATCAAAAAAAGGTCTTGCTGTCAGTCACGGCGAATTTCAAAAAAAGATGAGTATTGATTTGGTAAACGATGGTCCGGTCACATTATATATAGATTCAAAGCGGGAGAGTGATTAGATGGTGGACGATATTAGGATACAGACGATCCCGGTCGGTCAGTTAGGGACGAACTGTTATTTGGTCGGTAATTTGAATTCGAAGTCATCGGTGATAATCGATCCGGGTGACGAGGCAGGTAAGATCGCCGATCTTATCGAAGCCGAGGGTCTTGAGATCACTCATATAATAAATACTCACGGGCATTACGATCATATCGGAGCAAATGGGGCGTTATCTTTGAAAACGGGGGCGAGGATATACATGAGTAAGGAAGATGAAGATCTATTAGTAGCTAGCGAGAACGATCTTTTTGCTCTTTACGGCGAGACCTTTTTGAAGAGTAAAGAGATAGAGTACTTGAGAGGTGGCCAAGAGATCGTAGTCGGGAAAATAAAGATGAAGATCATTTCTACGCCGGGACATACAAGGGGCGGTATTTCTATCCTTGCCGGCAGCCATCTTTTTGTAGGAGACACCCTTTTTTCAGGATCGATCGGCCGGACTGATCTACCGGGAGGCGATTTTGATACACTTATCGAATCGATAAGATCTCGCCTGCTCACTCTTCCTGATGAGACGACAGTCTATCCAGGCCATGGTCCAAAAACTACAATCGGGGCGGAGAGGGCTACAAACCCTTATCTTGCATAGAATCGATAGAAGATATTTTTGCTATAAGCTAGTATTTCCCGACCATTGAACCTTTTAATAATATCATCTATATTTGCTATTGTTAGGAAAACAGGTAAGGGATCATGTCTGATAATTATAAATTTTTTGATGCTATAGCTGATCGAAGAAGCATAAGGGCATTTTCCGAAGAAGCTGTACCGCGAGAGGATATTGAAAAAATCTTATCCTCGGCGATTCTGGCTCCGAGTGGAACTAATTCACAACCCTGGCATTTTATTGTAGTCGAGGATCATGATCTAATAGATCAGATGGCTGCAGTAGTGCACGATAAGATGGATGAGATATTGTCATGGCCGGAAAACAAGAACAAAGAACGGCGAATAAACGCTTATAGAAGATATTTTACATTTTTCAATAAAGCGCCGGTAGTCATTGCTGTACTTGGAATGAACCATCAATTAATAGTTAGAAGGGTAATCGAATCACATGGCATCGAGCAGAAAAAAAATAGACCGAGTGCCGCTCATTTAAGCGTCGGGGCGGCCATTCAAAACCTTGTACTTTCCGTTACGGCTTTAGGATATGGATGTTGCTGGATGACGGGGCCGTTGATCGCTGCCGATGAGATCGAAGAACTTTTAAATGTCGAAGATCCTTTTTATCTCTCTTCCATTGTCCCTCTCGGAAAGCCTATGGAAGATCCACCTCCTAGATCAAGAAAAGGTCTAGATAAAGTCGTTACATGGATAGGTAATAACGAAAAATAGGTGTCTTCTTAACGGTCAAACATTAAAGATCATTAATAGAAAGATGTATGGATAAAAGAAAAAATAAAGTAGGTAAGATTTTTAAAGCGCCAAGGGGGACTCAGGATTATCTTCCCGAAAAAGCAACTCTTCTTTACCGCTTAGATCAGTTGGCTGCAGAGAAGTTTGAAAAAGCCGGATACAGGAGGATAGTTACCCCCACTTTTGAAGAGACCGGTCTTTTTCAAAGATCAATCGGCGAATCCAGCGATATAGTCCGAAAAGAGATGTATACTTTCGAAGACCGAAAGGGACGAAGCCTTACTCTCAGGCCGGAAGCTACCGCGCCAGTTGTTAGAGCTTATATCGAGCGAAATCTTCAGGCCGAGATCCAACCGGTCAAACTTTATTATATGGGACCGATGTATCGGTATGAGCGTCCACAAGCCGGGAGATATCGGGAATTTTGGCAACTGGGCATAGAAGCCATCGGCTCATCAGCCGCTTTGATCGATGCCGAGGTTATAGTCATCCTCATGCAATACCTTGATGAATTGGGATTAAAAGAGATAACTTTATATTTAGGGAGCATGGGTGATGATAATTGTCGCGTGGACTATGCGGGTCAGCTCAAAGGGTACCTCGAGTCGCGGTTAGATTCTTTTTGCGAAGATTGTAATGAAAGGATTCGTTTTAATCCCCTAAGAGTCTTTGACTGCAAAAAAGAACCTTGCAAGCAACAGCTTAAGGAGGCACCAAAGCTTATCGACCATCTCTGCAACGAATGCTCTGAACACTTTGAAAATATAAAAAGGCTGCTAAAAGTCGCCGGAGTGGATTTTGTCATAGATCCAACGTTAGTTAGGGGTTTTGATTACTATACTCGTACAACATTTGAAGTAAAAAGCCCCCTGCTTGGCTCCCAAGATGCTCTTGGCGGAGGCGGTCGATATGATAGACTAGTCGAACAATACGGAGGCCCGGATAGTCCGGCAATAGGGTTTGCTCTCGGAATCGAGAGGTTAATCCTCGCCCTTGAAAAAGAGGGCGTCAAGACCAAGGTCGAAAATGAGATCGGTCTTTTTATCGTTGCCATTGACGAGTCGACGCAAGAAGCAGCTTTTAAACTGCTAATTGAATTAAGGAACATTGGTTTTAGCGTGGAGATGGACTATCTCTCAAGAAGCCTAAGGGCCCAGATGAAACTTGCTGATAAATACGGTGCGAGATACGTAATTATTATTGGTCCCGATGAGCTTAAAAGAGATGAGGCAAGAATAAAAGATATGCAGACAAGCTCGGAGAAAAACATCGACATGAGTGAGACAGCATCTTATCTTTTAAAGAAAAAATAAGACGGAGAATGATGTGGAATTACCTACAAGCTTTTCAACGAGGTCACATAATTGTGGCGAGCTAAGATCAAGTAATATCGGCAGCGATGTGACGCTTGCAGGTTGGGTTCAGAAACGAAGAGATCACGGCGGACTTATTTTTATAGATCTAAGGGATCGTGCCGGTATTACACAAATAGTGGTCGATCCAAAGACTCCGGAACCTTTTTCATTGGCGGAAAAGATAAGAAGTGAGTATGTATTGGAGATAAGGGGGAAAGTCTCCAGTAGGCCCGATGGAACGATCAACACTAACCTGGGAACGGGGGAGATCGAAGTTATTGTCGATCAGATAACTGTTCTTAATTCATCAAAAACACCCCCTTTTGAGATCGAAAATGAGCTACTGATCGATGAAAACCTTCGGCTTAAATATCGTTATCTGGATCTTCGTAGAGAGAATCAAGTAGATAATCTAATTGTAAGGCATGAAGTAGCGATAGCAACGAGAGATTTTCTTAACTCTCAAGGTTTTATTGAGGTTGAGACTCCAATGCTAACCAAAAGTACGCCGGAAGGGGCGAGGGACTTTCTTGTTCCCAGCCGATTGATACCGGGCCATTTCTTTGCGCTTCCTCAATCTCCGCAGCTTTTTAAACAGATATTAATGGTCGCCGGTATAGAAAGGTATTATCAGCTTGTTCGATGCTTTAGGGATGAAGATCTAAGGGCTGACAGGCAACCTGAGTATACTCAGATCGATCTAGAGATGTCTTTTGCAACTCAGGAAGACATCATCGAACTGGTCGAGCATATGGTCGAAGCGATCTTTACTAAGATCGGTAAGAAGGTCGAAGTCCCGTTTCCAAGATTGACTCACAGGGAGGCAATCGATACATACGGGATTGACAAACCCGACCTACGTTTTGACATGAAGATCATCGATCTATCGGGAAAATTTAGCCAGACAAAGTTCAAAGTTTTTGCAGATACCATTTCGGGCGAAGGGATGATAAAAGGCATAAAATTCTCCCCCGAAAAGCCCTTAACTAGAAAAGAACTTGATGAGCTCACAGAGCATGCTCAGGGGCTTGGAGCCAAAGGACTTGTATGGATGGTCGTAGAGTCGGGCAGCAAAGTCAAATCGCCGATAGCAAAATTTTTAGAAGCCGATGAGATAAGAAATATTATCAAGGCAATGGAAGCGGTCGTAGGAGATACTATTTTTATTGTAGCTGATAAAAGAGAGACAGCATGTAATGTTTTGGGAGGCCTACGACTTGAGCTTGGAAGGATATTCGATCTTTTCAAAGAAGGTTTTAATTTCTTATGGGTGACCGATTTCCCTCTATTTAAATGGAACGATGAAGAGGAGAGGCTAGATAGTGAGCACCATCCGTTTACCATGCCGAAGGCGGATCAATTAAAGCTATTGGAAGAGACTCCCCTCGATGTCTTTGCCGATGCCTATGATCTTGTATTAAACGGAACGGAGCTTGCGAGCGGGACGATCCGTATTCATGAGCGAAATCTTCAAGAAAAAATCCTAAAGATGCTTAGCTTATCTGACGAAGAAATGAATGGGAAATTCGGTTTTCTATTGGACGCGCTGGAGTATGGCGCTCCGCCCCACGGAGGGCTGGCAATAGGACTGGATAGGTTGGTGACATTGATCCAAGGGCTTCAGTCGATAAGAGACGTTATAGCTTTTCCAAAGACGCAAAGCGCCAGTTGTCTTATGACAGGAGCACCTGACAGGGTACAAAAAAGTCAGCTTAGAGATTTAAGGATCAAGACTACCGAGCCAGATATCGAAGTAAAAGATGAGAGGGTGTGAGGGGCGAGTAATTGTGTCGCAGCTTGGCTATATGGACCTTTTTGATAGGTCTGTGTTATAGTTCAACCTGACCTTTACGATATAGAAATAGTCGCCGTTATGAGGTTAACAGAAATTAAAAAAT
>JAUVQW010000071.1 GCA_030597945.1 Actinomycetes bacterium | reverse complement strand
TATCGCGTCGTAACCGGCGCTTAATCCAAGTGAGGCCATCCAGGCAAATACAACTAAAAAGAACTGGCCGACACTAAAAGATAAAACTAGTCCTAGAGATTTGAAAGGAGCCTTATACTTGCGTATTGCGTAAAGCCAGACCGCAATCAATGTAACCGACGAGGCTACGAGTTGAGATAGAAGAATAAATGTAAAGTTTAAAGGGTTCTTAAAGATAAAAAAAAGAAGGAATACAGCAAACGTTTCTATGACAACCGATATAAGGAGGGCCTTTAACGTATCGCCGACGTTCCACGGTACTTTTCCATTTATATCATAAGGGAAGCCTCCGTCTGTGGCGATAGCTCCACTTTTATGTTCATCGATTCTAGTTCCGCATGCACGACAATACCTGCTATTGCCTCTTAACTCTTTACCGCATTTTCTACAATACATCCAACCTCGTCATCTGATTATTAACTTTTCAATGGCATATCTTCAATATTTACCATAATAGAGCGTCTTTACTCTAACATCTTTAAAAATTCTTCTTCAGAAATGATCTTTACCCCGAGCTCTTTTGCTTTTTCTAATTTCGATCCCGCATTTTCACCGGCAATAAGATAATCGGTATTCTTACTTACCGAGGAAGCGGCTCGTCCACTGCGAGCTTTGATAGCATCCTCTATCTCTAGGCGTGAATTTTTTTTAAGTGTGCCCGTAATGACAAAAGTAATGCCATCCAAGGCCTTGTCGACCTCGCTTATATTTGTATCTTCTTCCATTTTTACGCCGGCTTTAGCTAATTTATCGATTGTCTCCAAATTTTTTCCTTCTCGAAAAAAGTTTTCGACGCTAAAAGAGACTTTGGGTCCGACCTCATCTATTGATTCAAGATCATTTACGTCGGCATTTTTCAATTTATCGATAGAACCATATCTAGCGGCTAAGACGTCTGCAACATGAGAACCTACATGTCTGATGCCAAGAGCAAAAAGAAGCCTCGATAACGGCCTTTTTCGCGAATCTTGTATAGAACTATAAAGATTTGTCGCCGCTTTCTCTTGAAAATGAGGAATACTGCTCTTTAGTTGGTCCTTGGTTAAATAATAAATGTCTCCCACACTGTCAATTGCCCCACTTTCTAGCAGGTAATCTGCGACAGACGGGCCAAATCCATCGATATCCATCGCTTGACGGCTGCCGAAATGGATTACCCTCTCTCTTGTCTGGGCCGGGCAGGCTATATTGCTGCATCTTGAGACTGCCTCTCCAATTACCCTCTCAACGCCAGCGCCGCAAACGGGACAGTTTTTTGGCATTTCAAAGACGACTTCATCACCAGATCTCTTCTCTTTTATAGCCTTTACGACTTCAGGTATAATGTCACCGGCTTTTTGAACGATAACATTATCGCCGATCCTAATATCTTTTCGTTTGATTTCGTCCTCATTATGAAGAGTCGCCATTTTTACATTTGACCCTGCGATCCTGACCGGTTCTAAGACTGCGGTCGGCGTTAGGGCACCTGTTCTTCCGACGCTGATAATTATATTTTCTACTGTCGTACTTCTTTGCTCGGCTGGAAATTTATAGGCTGTCATCCATCTTGGTGCCTTCGATGTCTCGCCAAGCCTAAACTGCTGGTCTATCGAATTGACTTTTATTACAGTGCCATCTATTTCATAAGGTAGCTCACCTCTTTGTTTCTGCCACTCTACACAGAACTGATAAGCCATATCCATAGAATCGGCGATCACGATTTTAGGATTAACAGGAAGATCCAGATCTCTTAAATAATCCAATACTTGTCGCTGCGAAGTAAATCTCAGACCCTCAGCATTTCCAACTGAGAAGAGAAATATCTTTAAATCCCTCTTAGCCGTTACTTTTGCGTCTAATTGCCTAAGAGAGCCGGCGGCGGCGTTTCTAGGATTTGCAAAAACCTCCTGGTCTTCATCCATTCTGATCTGGTTTATTAGATCAAACGTCTCTTTGGCTAAGAAGACTTCTCCCCTTATTTCCATTAATGGAGGAAGGTTATTTCCTGATAATCTTAAAGGCAGAGATCTTATAGTTCTAAGATTATTGGTAATATCCTCACCGACTCGACCATCTCCTCTTGTCGCCCCTTTAGTAAAAATTCCATCAATAAATGTTAAAGAGACTGCTACCCCATCCATCTTTAGCTCACATACAAATTCTATTTTCTCACCGGCAAGTTCTTTTTCTATCCTTTTTAGAAAAGCTTCGAGGTCGTCTAATGAAAAAGCGTTTGAAAGGCTAAACATCCGACTCTCGTGCTTTACCTCGGAAAAAGCGTTACTTGGAAGCGCGCCCACTCTCTTGCTAGGTGAGTCATCAGTTACCAGATCAGGAAAGTCTTCCTCTATTTTTAAAAGTTCCCCGACTAATTCATCGTAGTCGATGTCGGCGATCTCAGGTGAGTTTTCCGTATAATATTTTCTGCTATGGTGACGTATCGATTTCTTTAATTTATCAAGTTTTCTGATGGCGCTTGCTTTATTGATGGCCCACCTCTTTATCGCCGAACTCTTGATATTATACTTCTATCGATCTTTTTTCTCTTTATTAATTTTTTCCTCTATCAATATTTCGTTTATATGTTCTGTAAATCTTTTGGAGACAGACGACCAACCGTATTCTAAATTAGTTGTTTTTGAAAAAGTCTTTTTGAGTTGTTTTCTGCTATCATCATCAAGACCAAGTATCCGTTCAACCAACTCACTTAAGTGAATTAATGGGTCTTTTGATAAGGTTAATCGAAAGAAGTCGTTGTCCAACCCGCCTTTCTCTTCCAAACTGATCAAAACATCCCTTAATCCGCTATGGTTAGAAACGATCGGAATGGCGCCACTTGCCGTCCCTTCCAGTACGACAAGACCAAATGCCTCAGGAAAGATTGAAAGTGTTAGCTGAATATCGGTAATCGCCAACATATGTTTTATCTGATCATGATAAAGTAATCCGGTAAAGATCACCTTCTCTTTTATACCAGCTGACATATCGAAATAATCATCAATCTTCCTTTGATCTTTAAGGTTCCTGTAGAATTCACTTAGATAATCCCTAGTGTCCAACTTATCATCGATCATCTTGGCTATTAAAAATAATCTATCGATATCTCTTAAGGCTATTGAGTCTACCAGGAGTTCTAGGTGTTCTCGTAAGGGGCCAAAACCTATGATGACCAGCTTTAAGCTTGGATCACTGCCAAACACTTTTCCCATGGCGGCTATCGCAAGATGCGCGCCTTTAGTCACCATAAGCTTTCCGACAAAGGTAACGAGTTTACTATTACTAGATAGACAAGATAATTTCTCTTCGACATCTACGTCAGGTGCCCTGTCGTTATAACTATTATGGATATTACCAAGGAGTTCATCATCGATCTCATTGGTCTTTAGCTCACTTAAAGTCCTCCCTTGTTTCTTTTTTGAAAACCCATTACCTCTTTTATCTTGAAGATTCTTTGACGCAGCGATAAAGCTTTGAAGGCTTAACTTTTTATCTGAGGTAGGAATAAATGTATTAAGATCGACTCCGGATGGTACAACTTTTACGATATGATCTATTGAACCATTGTAAACCTTGCTAAGTTCCCTCTTTATATGGTCAGTGACGGCAATTACCGAGCTTGCCGTTTTTATGCCTTCATATGAAAGATCTAAATAACGCTGACTCTTCTTTATGGTGAACTCTATATCGCTACCTTGGATTAAAACGATATAAGGAGTGCTCCTCTTTAAGCAAGTCTCCTTAGCCAGTAGCGGTGAGATGACGCCATGGTCAGCTATGAAGGCATCTATCCTTGCTTTATTCATGACCAGATCTATTGCCTTGATATTTTGCTGCTTATATATCTCCAGCTCTTCGTCGCTTAGATCCAGAAAAGTCTTTACCGTGAATCCCTCATAGTTGTCGTAAACAAAAACGGGAAGCAACTCTTTTATGGACGGTTGATAAGCAAAACACTTGCCTAAATATTCGGTCTCTCTTTCCCATTCAAGGGCAAGCTTGCTGTTGTCGTCTTCAAAAGTATATTTTCTTGAAATAAAATCATATTCATCTAGATCGCTTTCTTGAATAAATAGATGAACATTGTGGCCGAGTTGGCAGAACTCTCGAGAGATGTTTTGTATGTGAATATTGCTTCCTGTTCCTGCTAGAAGATATCCGTGCCAGACCAAAAGATCCAATAACTTCTCCTTTAAAAAAACAGTCGATAGATTATAACTTTTACCGACTGCCTATATATCATTTTATAAATCTATTGAATGCAAACTGCCTTCATTATCGAAATAGACCAAGCCGTGGCTAACCGACCTCCCTTGCGAGCATTCTTGTCACATCTCTTGTCTGTCCCATGATAAGCTCAGCTAGGTTGTAATCCAAACTACCGAGTCCGCAGCTAGGCGTTATCATTGACCTTTTATAGAGAACGTCTTTATCGACACCGCTTTTTGAAACTTCATCTATGGCGCCTGTAAGTTTCTTAAAAAGGGTATCCACTCTTAAGTCTCTTGCCTCCACTGACGCCGGCACTATTCCCCATGCGACCACTCCCCCGTTTTTTAAGTGTTTGTTCAAAGCATCAGGATATAATGCCATCGTACTTGCATAATTAAAGGCATCGAAAGCGATTATGTCGACTCCGGACTCCATAAGTATTGACCAGTCGGTATTCCCACAGCAATGAGCGCCTGTAAGACAATCAACGGACTCTACTACCTCTTTTAATGACTCCACTGCTCTGTCTCTGTCTATCGGGACGGTCGGTGATCCTATCGATTGGAGCATAGGCTCGTCAAAGAAGATGATCGGCTTGCGGCCCGTGGCTATGAATTCTCTTTGCATCCATTTCGCTTTCATGATGGTACTTTTTAAAAGAACATCCATAAGCTGATCGTCATATAAGATAGCCTTTCCGTCTTTATCCTTTATTATCAAACCAAAGGTAGTCGGGCCAGAGAGCTGCCCTTTAATAAAAGAAACATCTCTTAGACGAATCTTTTCTATCATTTCAAGCATAACGGTTAGCCCTGAGGCGAATGATGGTGTCATCTTGAATCGATCAAGATTTTCTTCTAAGAAATCATTGTAGAAAACTTCGATATCACTGGCCAGATCTGTTTTAGAATCCATATAGATTCTTTGATTGTCCTTATCAACGACCATCCCCGGGATACCTTCGGTCTGGATAAATCCCATGCTTTCTCTAAAGTCACGATTGGAGAGTTCAGGCCAAAATGGGGTATCGGGAAAATATTCAAGCACAAGCTTACAGGCCCTTACAGGGTCCTTATAAGGCAGGCTTCCTATTCCTAATGAGATTCTAAGATGATTTTCAATATTCATATATAAAAATTAAAGGATACTAGTAGACAGTATCCTTTAATTTAATAATTATCAAACAAACTTAATACTCATTTACCTTAAGAGATGCTTAAGGGGAAGGCGTCGTATCCGGTGTAGCCACTTCACTGCCTCCATCTGGAACTGTAGGATGGCCCGGTGGAAGCTCACCGCCCTCTGCTTGATCAGGGCTAAGTGGTGGCGCCGATTGCGTGCCTGTCGGTGGAGCAGTAATTGTTGATTCTCCGCTCGGAGCTACAAGGTATCTAACAACAAGACCTATGACCAAAGCTCCAATGATAAGTCCGATTGATAGAAAAAGCGATATAACCTGAGCCGCCTCTTCCACATCTTCCGAGTTGCTTTCTGTATTCTCAACGTCTTTATCAGTCAATCTTAATAACCTCCTATCGAAAATCGTCTGAATTATATCATAATTATCAAAGCTATACTATTATATGGCGCCAATTATAAGCTATCGACCAGGTATTATTCTAGATTGCTAAGATAATTTCTTAAGCTTATGCCTGACCGGTTCTGAAAGGTCTATTATCTCTTCCTCATCGAGGGTAAGAAAATCGTAATCTTTATATATAACTTCTCCACCGACCATCGACAATATGACATTTTCCTGATTAACAGAATAAACTAAAGCAGCATAGGGATCGACTACAATCTCCTGATGGCTATGAGAAAGATCGACAATTATCATATCGGCCTCTTTCCCGGGCTCTAAGGTACCCACTTTATTATCGATCCTTAAGGCTTTGGCCCCCCCGATAGTTGCCATTTTTACAAATGCTTCGGCAGGAGAGTGCTCGGCTGATTGTGTAATGCCCCGTTGTAGAAATAGGGCTATT
>JAUVQW010000152.1 GCA_030597945.1 Actinomycetes bacterium | reverse complement strand
TCATAGATTGCCGTTGAAATTATCTTGCCCTTCTCAAGGTCTGCAGGTATAAAAATATATGCGTCCAAACCTGCTTTTGCCGCATGAGCGGCCACAGAGTTTGCCAGATTGCCGGTCGAAGCGCAGGAAACAGTTTTAAAACCAAACTCGATTGCTCGATTCAATGCTACCGCTACCACTCTATCCTTAAAGGAGTATGTGGGGTTTACGGTATCATTCTTTATATATAGATCATCTAGCCCTAAAATCTTGCCAAGATTCTTGGCCTTTATAAGCGGCGTATAACCGACATCGAGATCTATCCTTTTAGCCTCTTTATTTACTGGTAGAAGATCTACATATCTCCAGATGGTAAGCGGTCCGGATTCGATCTTCTTTCTATCGATATTCTTCTTTATCTCGTTGTAGTCATAGACGACTTCTAGAGGTCCGAAACAAAATTCACATACGTGAACAGGAGATATTTCATACTCCCTTTCGCACTCTCTACATCTAAGCCCTAATATGTTCATCTATCCTCCAAATAAAAAAAACCTCTTTTGCCGGAAAGAGGTAGAATTTAAAAAATTCCACTCATCTTTCCCGCTATGCGGGCTGGAATTGACACCTCGTCACATTTCGACCGGTTGTCGGGCTTCTTCGGGCCAGTCCCTCCACCACTCTTGATGAGTCACAGTATTTAATTAGCGTAAGGCTATCATACCCTTACAGTACCGTCAAGAAACTCTTTCTTTTTAAGCATTACTTGCTATTCTCTATCTATGAAGATAACGATTGCAACTCTGGGCTGCAAAGTCAATCAATATGAGAGCAGTAAAATTATCAATGAAGTATCCACTTATTCGGGGGTAGAAGTTGTTGCATTCAATGATGTCGCCGATCTTTACCTGATAAATTCATGTGCCGTTACCTCAAGTGCAGATCATAAATCAAGAAAACTAGTATCAAAAGCGAGGAAATTAAATCCTGATTCAATGATTATCGCTCTTGGGTGCTATGGGGATCTAGAACCCGAGATGTTACGCGAGGCCGGCGCCGATCATATCATTAAAAATGCTGATAAAGCTGACTTTCTCGGTATCCTTAGAGCTTTTGGCTTGATAGATACAAACCGACGCGGAAAAGATGCCGGGCGCTTCGGAAGAGCCAGAGAAGTAATAAAAGTCCAAGACGGCTGTGATCAGTTCTGCTCATACTGTATTATTCCTCATCTGAGAGGTAAGCCCTTGAGCACAGACCCGAAAATCGTAATTGATGAAGTGATAAAAGCCGAAGCGAAAGGCATAAAAGAAATAGTAGTTACCGGTATTCATCTTGGTAAGTACGGCCATGACTTAGATCTGGATATAGATCTCGCCGGCCTTGTACAGACCCTATTAAAGGAAACTAGTATATCTAGAATCCGGCTGAGCTCTATCGAACCATTCGAGATCGATATCTCACTTTTAAAACTAGTTGCCTCTACAGATAGAATAGCGGACCACCTCCACATACCTCTACAAAGCGGGTCCGACACTATTTTAAAGTCAATGAATCGACCTTACACAAGATCCCAGTATCTGGACCTTATCGATCAAGTAAGAAATATCTCGGATGACATAGCTATTACGACAGATGTGATGGCCGGTTTTCCAGGAGAGACCGAAGATGACCTAGGTGATACTCTCAGCCTCATAGAGTCCATCGGGTTCTCAAAACTGCACATATTTCAATACTCTGACAGGCCCCTTACAAGATCGGCTGCGTTTTCCAATAAGATCGACTCGGGCATAAAGAAGAGAAGAGCAAGGACCTTAAGGTTTCTTGGAGACCGGCTTTCTCATAGCTTCGCTTTATCCCAAGTAGGCGGCGAGATGCGGGTTGTGGTTGAAGACCGCTCGGACCAAAAAGTGTTAAGAGGTAAAAGCAGCAATTACATGGATGTTTTTATTAACAACAAAACTGAAAGTTTCAATGAAATTGTCGAGGTAAAGATAACAACCGTTACCGCTGCAGGGCTGATAGGCGAAATGATCTAGGTGTACCCGATGAGAATATTAGTTCAGTAAAAATGGGATCATCAAATTATTTCTTTATTGTATAATTGCTTAACCACTGCTCAAATGCGTTAGGGGGTGAAGATCATGGACGATTGTATCTTTTGTAAGATCGCCAGCGGTCAATTTGAATCAGATATCGTATATGAAGACGATGATATTGTCGCTTTTAATGACATCAATCCTGAAGCACCGACCCATATATTGATCATTCCAAAAATTCATTTCGAGTCTTTGAACGACGTAAGTGACGCTGAATCGACCGTCCTTGGCAAGATCAACTTGGTCGCCAAAAACCTGGCAATGGATAGGGGCATAGAATCCGGATATCGTCTAGTCTTAAATGTTGGCAAAGAAGCCGGGCAGACTGTTGATCACATTCATTACCATTTGCTAGGTGGCCGACGATTGACATGGCCCCCCGGTTAATAGCTATCTTCTACTGTTAATCCCTTATCGTGGACGGGTATCTAGGCTATGACGATTAACGGGGGTCATAGATGAAGAAAATAGCTTTTTTGGTAACTGACGGTTTTGAAGATATTGAAGTAAAAGTCCCTTACAGCAGACTTAAAGAGCTGGGATATAAGACGGTTATCGTGGGAACGACTGAAGGAAGAGAAATAACCGGAAAAAGAGGAAAGGTAACTTATAGGACCGAGCTTTCCATCGAATCCATAAAGAAAGAAGATTTTGACGCAATAGTCATACCGGGCGGTTATTCGCCGGATAAGCTTAGGATGAATAAAGAAGTAGTTGATTTCGTACGAGAATTCTATAAAACGAATAAGCCTATCGCCGCAATTTGTCACGGCCCTCAACTCCTTATCACGGCGCGTGTTTTAAACGGCCATCAATTGACTGGATGGGAATCTATCGCCGTTGATATTGAAAACGCCGGCGGTGATTATCTTGACAATTCAGTAGTAATCGATCGAAATATCATTTCATCAAGAAAACCTCACGATATACCGCAATTTATCGATGCCATCATCTCTGAGCTTGATAAGGGCGAAAAAGAAGAGTTAAGCGCCTAGCTCTTTTTTTCGATCGGCCTATCTTCTTCCGATGATCTGGGTGGCGAGATTACCGATGTCGATCAAATTTAGCCAGCGCTCTCTGGT
>JAUVQW010000156.1 GCA_030597945.1 Actinomycetes bacterium | reverse complement strand
TTTTAAATATTTCGGAGACGACTTTTTCATGTCTTTTTTCAGTGGTACGGATAAAGTCATCGTTGGATATCTCATATCTTTTCCATAGGTCTTTAAAAGGATCTACCATTTGGTCGCAGTGTTCCAATGGTTCAAGTCCTCTTTCAAGGGCAGCATTCTCTACTTTTTGGCCGTGTTCGTCCATGCCTGTCAGAAAGAAGACATCACTGCCGGACATTCTGTGATATCTGGCAAAAACGTCGGCGACTACGGTGCAATATGCGTGACCGATATGCGGAACGTCATTTACATAATATATGGGTGTCGTTATATAAAAAGTCCGGCTCATACTTTGAAATAGTTTCTATTCATCCCTTAACTTTATTTGATTTTAAAATTTTTGCAATATTTCCATAAAACGCTAAGGCTATTGCCAGTTTATTACGATAAAAGAACTAACCAATGAAAATTGGTTTTACTTTTGACTGTTAAATTGTGGTTGTCGATGCGAAAAGATGTGGAAATGGATAAATCAAAGGTAAGAAGAAACTTTCTACTTGAATCAGGCGCCACCCCTAGGATAATCATATTCATTTCTGCAGCAATAGCGATTAGCCAAATAATCGTTTTTTTGTTAAGTAGTAGACTGGGTAAGATTGGCATGGCACTGACTTTCTTTATTGTCACGACAGCGGTCCTAACTGCCTTTTACTTTTATTTAAAGAGAATAATATTTAAGCCGTTTAATGAGATGACGGAATCTCTTAAGAAGATAACCTCGGGTGATATGAGCGAAAGGGTGGAGGCAGATGGTGTCACGGAGCTGAATAAACTGGCAAATTCGATCAATGTGATGACAGAATCCATGGATCATAAATTTTCACAACTTTCTAGTTTGATTGACATCAGCAAAGATAGTATCTCTAATCTAAGTTTTCAGGATGTTTTAAACCATATACTTGAGTCAGCAATCGATTCTCAAGGGGCGAAGTCTGGTTCGATCATGTTGCTCAACAAAAGGACAAGCGAACTTGAGATTGCCGCCTCGGTTAATATGGACGAAGAGATAGTAAAGAGCACGAGGGTAAAGATTGGTGAGGGAATCTCGGGCCGGGTAGCAAAAGATGGAGAACCGCTACTGCTTATCGATGGGGTGACTATGTGCGGTCAGCGCGACCTAAAAGACGCTGTATCGATCCCCATTCAATCAAAAGATGAATTGATCGGCGTCCTGAATCTAAACAGTAAGGGACCGAGATCCGCTGATGAATCCAGCATTTTTGATGTAAAAGATCTGGATTTTCTCTCGACCCTTGCAAACCATGCGGCAGTTGTTATCAATAATTCTCAGTTATATGAGAGACTTCAGAAGAACTATATAAATATTATTCAGACGTTGACTGCGGCAATTGATGCAAAAGACCCTTCGACCAGGGGCCATTCGGCAAGGGTAGCAGAGTATGCTGTAGCTATTGCTAAAGAACTGAATATGCCGATGGAAAGCCTAAAGACGATTCAATCGGCGTCATACCTTCATGATGTGGGAAAGATAGGTATTCCTGAACATATTCTTGCAAAGCCCAGCGGCCTAACTGACGAGGAGTTTGAGATAATCAAGACCCACCCGGCGATCTCAGCCAAGATACTGGCCCCCGTTCATTTCGAAGAACCGATCGTACCTATCGTCAGGCATCATCATGAACGATTTGCCGGTGGAGGTTATCCGGACAACATCAAGGGCGATTTGATTCCGCTAGAGGCACGGATCCTAACTCTTGCGGACTCATTCGACGCGATGATCTCAAGCCGGCCGTACAGGTCCGCACATACGGTCGATTGGGCTATGGATGAAATAAGGAATTGCTCCGGAAAACAGTTCGACCCGGAGATAGCTGAAGTCTTTTTACAGGTAATAGATGCTATGTTTCGTCCGGCCTTCGGCGAGGATGAAACGGAACCGAATGGTAGTCAGCCGAAGAAGGAAAAGAAAGCAGTAGAAAACGTTCCGAGGAGCAAGAGGGCGAAAGTATCATAGTGGCTTTATATATCTAAGCTCTCTTCATACACTCTCTTTCTTGGCACACCTCTTATAGATGCTACTTTTTTAACCGAATCTTTTTTTGTTAGGCCTTGTTTCAATAAGCTAGTAAGATCATTACGGATTTCCTCAGCCGTGACAGTCTCGCTTTTTGAGTCGGCTCCCTTTATGACTAACACGATCTCTCCTTTGATTTTTTTATCACCTATTTCTTTTTGGATCTCTTTAGAGCTACCAAACAACCTCTCTTCGAATTTTTTTGTGATCTCCCTTAAAAGGGCGACCTTTCTCGATCCGAAAACATCCTCTATATCTTTTAAAGAGTTGGTGATCCGGTGTGGGCTTTCGTAGAAAATCAGGGTGCTTTTTTCGTCTTTTAGGTCTGTTAAAAGTTTTTTGCGTTGGCCAGTTTTTCTAGGAAGAAAGCCGAGAAAGCGAAGGTCGTTGGTGGGAAGACCGGATATTATAGCTGCAGCAATAAGGGCTGATGGCCCGGGAAGGCTCTCATAATCAATGCCAAGTTCAATACATTTTTTAATAAGTGTATGTCCGGGATCTTGTATTCCCGGAGTGCCCGCATCACTTACAAGCGCTATTTTTTTGCCTTGGAGCAATCTATCTGTCAGCTTAAGGATAACTTTTTTTTCGTTTACTTGATTGAAGCTTATAATCGGGTTGTGTATATCATAAAAGGCAAGCAGTTTTTTTGTAATTCGAGTATCTTCCGCGGCAATAAGATCTACTTCTTTTAATATTCGAAGGACCCTTAAAGTGATGTCTTCGATGTTTCCTATAGGTGTAGAGCAAATATATAATCTACCCTTAATATCTTGGTCCATCTTGACCAGTCATCCTTTTTTGGCATTCCCAATATCAACTAAGAAAGAAGAAAAATTGATCTTAAGCGTCACTTTCTAAGAAATCAGGTATAGACCTTTTAACTTTTTTTCCTTCTTCGCCGCTAATCAAGTCGCTACCATGATCGCTGCCGCCCACGATCTCTAATTCTTTTGGCTCTTGCGTACTATCAAAAAGCCACTCTGCCTCTTTGACCGCT
>JAUVQW010000115.1 GCA_030597945.1 Actinomycetes bacterium | reverse complement strand
CTTTGATTTTGTCTGGAGGAAGGAAGAGGCACGTTGGATCAAGGTTGCCTTGAACCGCGACATCCGGTGCCAGAATATCGTAGGCTTTTTCCATCCTAATGCGCCAATCAACACCTATGACATCACTCCCCGCCGCTTTAGCGAGATTTAGCGCCGCCGGATTACCTTGAGCAAAATAGATTATCGGGATGCCCTCTCTTTTAAGCCCATCGAATACTTGCTTTGCGTATCTAACGGCAAACTCTTCGAAATCTTCCGGTGCTAAGGCCCCAGCCCAGCTGTCAAAAAGCTGGATAGCTTGTGCTCCCGCTTCTATTTGAGCGTTTATATAATCAGTTGTAGCCCGGGCCACTTTGTCTAGGAGACTGTGCATCACTTTCGGCTGCTGGAACATAAGTGATTTTATCTTTAAAAACTGCTTTGATGTCTTGCCCTCGATCATATAACTGGCGACCGTATAAGGGGCGCCGGCAAAACCGATAAGGGGTACACGGCCCTCCAATTCCCTTCGAAGAAGCTTTATGGCGTCCATCACAAAAGGAACCGATTCCAGTGGATCAGGTATTGATAATTTATCTACCGAGTTCTGATCGGTAATAGTAAAGTCGAGTACCGGTCCTTGAGCTTCAAGAAACTGCAGCGGCAGCCCCATCGCCTCGACCAATATCAATATGTCTGAAAAAAGAATCGCCGCATCTACGCCTAATCGATCGACGGGCTGGATCGTCACCTCGGCAGCCAGCTCGGGAGTCTTACACATAGTTAGAAAATCGGCTCTCTCTCTAACTGCGCGATATTCAGGCAGGTACCGGCCAGCCTGGCGCATAATCCATACTGGGGTGGTATCAACTGGCTCGCGCCTGCATGCTTTTAAAAATCGATAATCAACTTTGTCCATGTACCTTCTCTTTCCGCATTTTAAAGGGAATATAGTTACAAAAAGGCTCTTCCGCCATATAATCTCCGTAGACAGCGTCCGCTCGGGCTCGACAGCCACCACAGACACTTAAGTATTCGCAGCTACCGCATCTACCTTTATATTTCTCGAAATCCCGTAGCTCGTTTAGGAGCGCTGAATTCTCCCAGATATCTTTAAACGACTTCTCCTTAACATTCCCGGCTGATTTGGGAAAATAACTGCAAGGCTGAACATCACCGTGTTGAGTGATCAACGCTATCACCTGAGCAGCTATACAACCCTTTGAACCACCAGTGGAAAAGGAGAGGCTGCGCCTCTCGTAATCGGCGCCCTCTTTCTGCCTTTGAAGCTGAACTCGATAGTAGTGCGGCGCGCAAGTAGGCCTCATCAACATCGACTCTTCTTCCATCTCTTGATCGAAGTGCCAGTTGAGGATCTCCTCGTAGTCCTCGGCCGATATAAGCTCCGACATTATCTCCTCGCCCCGCCCCGTGGGTACTATCATAAACATGTACCAAGCTGTTGCGCCAAGTTCTTTTGCCAGTTTATAAGTGTTCGGAATATCTTCCTGATTTCTCTTTGTAAATGAAGAGTTTATTAGGAAAGGGATACCATGCTTCTTCAAGTATTCGATCCCTCTTAGCGTTCCCGAAAATGCCCCTTTTTGATGACGAAAGTCATCGTGAATCTCGGCAGTGGAACCATCGAGAGATAACGAGACCATTTTGATCTCAGCGCTCTTCATCTTCTCGCAAATATCATCGTTTATCATGGTGCCGTTTGTTGCGATACACATACGAAGTCCCAGGTTGGTACCGTAAGAGGCGATCTCAAATAGGTCCTCTCTCATCAGCGGTTCACCCCCGGATAAGACAACGACCGGTTTTGCATAGCTGGCCAGATCATCCAGCAATGCCCTCGCTTCATCGGTCGAGAAGTCGCCCATGCCAGACTCCATCGACGCGTCGCAGCGGCAATGTACGCAGTTTAGATTACACCTTCCGGTGATCTCCCAAGCAATCCATTTTGGTACGAACTCATCCTTTTTAGTCATATTCGAAAAAAAACCCCTTTCGGGCATCACACTGTATTAGCTATCGTCATTATTTTAGCAAAAATAATAGGGTTTTGCGACAGCGCCGAAGCTTACAATTCAAATAAAGGATTATGGAATAGACCGAGGAAATTAAATGCGTCGCCTAAACACTTTCCGTCTTCGGAATTAAGTCCTCATCAAACGAGTCCCCTTTTTCTTGAAACCTTTTAACCGTCAAAATATCGCATTTTCCACAGATATATTTTTGATGAGTTCTAAATTTTTTGAAATGTTCATTCTTCCAGATTTTTTCCAGGTCTTCTTCAAGTAGACTTGCAAGGCCCATTGTCGGTAATGAACAGCATGGTGTAACTTCGCCGTCTATATTTACGTAAACATCGCCATAAGTCCTTAAGCAATATTTACCTCCCCGATGAAGAAACCTATATATGGCTCTATAAAAATGTTTTACAAATCCGTCAAAAGCCGTATGCGGCAAGAAATCAACACCGATTCCGGTACCTCTGAGCTTTCTATCTATCTTTTTTACCAACTCTAGTTCATCTTGGAATGAAGGTCTGTCAAATTCTTTAAATCGGATATCAAGCCTGGTAAGCCTCACACGATCCAATTTATTTTCAATGGCAAAGTCAACAATATCCATAATGTCATCGTGATTGTCTTTTTGCATTACCGATTGAGTATAAATCTTGAGAACGCTGCCGCGTTTTCTCACTATTTCAGCAAGTTTACTTATTTTTTCCAATTGACCTTTAATCTCGTGCCCGGAGGAATCAACCTTTGGCTTAATAGTCTCCATAGAAAATGTTATAGCAGCCAGTTCGGAATCGATAAGTAAATTGATAACATCATCGCTAAGCAAGGCACCATTGCTGGTAAGCCTCGTTTTTGTTCCCCGTTTACGGCATAGCAATAACATATCCGCCAGTCGATTATGGGTTAAAGGCTCCCCCCAACCGGTCAAAATCAAATCATTTACTTTACTCGGTAATTTGTTGATCACTTTCTCAAAAGTCTCAAACGGCATTTTGTCAAACTTAACGCCAAGATCATTTCTTTGGCACATTTGGCAATTAAAATTGCACTGATTGGTAATCGATATTTGAACCGTATTCGGTACCCTTGGGATGAAGAAAAAAAATCTTCTTATGAATTCAATAATTCTTTTCATCGACTTAATATATCTCCGGTATCGCGATCTTCTTATACTTGCTAGAAAATTTTACAAGACCTTCAAGGTCTTTTCCATCATATAGCAAAATTCAATAAATCTTTTTTTTAGAAAAACCAAATCGATACTTCTTTCTTTTTTTATCGCAAACGAAGAGTCACTTCACCAGAGTCGAATAAGCGGCGATCGCCGCTGTCAAGATCGACTATTAAAGCACCGTTTTCGGCGATGTCGATCGCTTTGCCAGAAAATATTTTGTCGCCTTCGCTGATCCGCACACTCTTTCCCAGCACAATCGAAAGTTCCCGCCATCTAATCACATATCTTTCATAGCGATCACTTAAAGCGCTTTCCAGATCTTCATAAAAACGATTTGCCACTTTAGCCAGCAACTCTTTTCGATCGATCGGGCGGCCAAGTACTTCCAATAAAGTGGTCGCCGTCTCCTGTACCTCGGGATCAAGGTGGTCCGGGGCAAAATTGGCGTTAATGCCAATACCAACGACAATAAAATTGACCCGCTCCAGTTCGGCCGAGAGCTCTATTAAAATGCCGCCTACTTTCTTGGAGCCGAGAAAAATGTCGTTCGGCCATTTTATTCCGGTTTTCATACCGCATGCAAGCGCGATCGCCTCGGCCAATACTACGGCGGAAAAGATTGAAATTCGAGATGCTTGAGAGATGCCGAAGTCCGGCCTCAGAATCAATGAGAACCAGATTCCTCCGGCTGGAGATTGCCAGGAACGTCCTCTCCGGCCTCGACCGCCGGCCTGCTCCTCGGCGACGACTAATGAGTACCCTGGCGTCCCCAGCCGGGCCAAGCGCTTGGCTTCGTCATTTGTTGAACCGATATCTCGTTGCCAATATATTTCGCCCGGATAGCCAGAGGGGAGGTTTTCTTTCAACTCCATCGGAAGCAACAGGTCCGGAGAGCTCTTGAGCAGATATCCCTGGTTAGATATGCCCTCTATTTCATATCCATCCTTTCTCAAAGCCTCTATATATTTCCAGACAGCGGCCCGAGAGACACTTAGTTCCTTTGACATTTCTTCACCAGATACTGATGACGCGGATGCTTTTAAGATAGAGAGCCCTTTTTCTTTTTTTTCTTTAAATAGATCAGCCAT
>JAUVQW010000128.1 GCA_030597945.1 Actinomycetes bacterium | reverse complement strand
TGCGGCAACCTGAAGATAACATATCGAATTTCGATCGACACCTCTAATAAGCGAAGCACTACCAAGCTCTCTTCCACCAAGCCATGAATCATTCGTTGGACTAGACGTTGCTAAAAACTCAGTTGACCTTTGAACCGTGGAAGTCATCGCCAGATACGGAGATGAAAAATTCTTTAATTCACTTAGGACTTTTTCAAAGCTTTTGGATCCAGTATCAAGTTCAGTTATTATTTGCTGAACTCCAGAGACCCGAGAATAGTCAAATCCCTTTTTCACAAAACCCGTGAGCCTCTTTATGATTTCTTTCTTTTTTAACCGCCGCCATTCCTGGTGACCTCCCCCACTGAGAAAAATATTGGCTTCTTCAGCCATCCGATAATTTCCCCTCTTGTATTTCACGTCAAGCTTGACTCCAAAAGCATCTAAAACGGATCTTCTTATCTTCGATCTTGGGAAACCTGTTTCTCTTTTGTTTAACGACTCGACGGCTCCTAAGTAACTTTTTTTTAGATTATCGACAGCTCTCATCTCTTCTTCTACTAGTCCAATTATGCTGGTAATATGGCGCTCTACCAGCTCATCCTCTTTTGCCGATGCAAACAGCCACGAGACGTCGCGACGAGTCAGCCATTCAATAACATATTTATGCTTTTCCTCCACCCGCCGTAAATATCCGGTTCTAAGTCCAAATAGCTTTTGTTCTTGGCGTTTATAGCTCATCCATCCTAGAACGATAACTGAGGCCACGACGGTCCAACCGGCTACGTTTCCGGGAGGAATAAAGTCTGTATCAAAATAGGTCTTTGGAATTTTTCTTAGTAAAAACATTGAAGCGGAGGTTGCAAAAAATAATAATATTGCAAGCATTGCCAAGCGACTGGCAAGAGCGCCTGGGCTAGCCAAATTCTTTATGCTTTTACCAAGAGATTCATGGTATTTTTCCAATTTCGGTTGTGGTTTTATCGCCTCATCCTGGAGCCTGATGGACCTTATATGCAGATCGCTCACTTGTTTTTTTAATTCTCTTAAAAATTGTCCAGCATTATCGAGATTAGGGTTAGATGTTATCAGGTCATCCGCCTTTTTTTGGATTATTGCCCGGGCCTCTGAAAATGTTATAAGAAGATTCTCATCGAGCGTCGTTACGATCTCTTTGGTCTTCTCGTTTTCAAGATATGAATCGTAACTAGCTATCCTATCTGGCCAATATTTTTTCTCCACTTCAGAGAAGTAGAGAGGATCAAGTTCAATTTGATCGGCAACGCTTCCTCCCTCATATCTTATGAGGCGACCTTTTATCCCCTCGATATCCAATTCATTTTCTACTAAGAATCTCTTTACTCGTCTTTCATTTTCTATCTCGTACTTTCCTAAGATCTCTTCATCAACAAGTGAAGCGGCAAAATTTTTTGATTCTATTTCAGCTACTTCGTCAGCGGGATAAACTAGGCTTGATAGTCCAAAGGTGGCAAGCGAACCATCATTATGGCGAATTATGTCATCTATCGCGTCCCTGCTATCGGTCAAGTTCAGCATTAAGAATTCAGTGACCAGATCCATCGAGGCATCATCATTTAAAACTCCACTGGAGTTTATTGGCGAGACCAAAAAACAATGGTCATAAAGAGTCGCGCCAAGTGGGTTTGGCCGGTCTTTCTGGTTAGCTCCCAACTCCTTGAGAAAAGCAAAGACTTCAGCACCTTTATCGCTCGCTCCTTTTGGAAGCATAAAAAGTCCAATAATATCGAGATTAAGATTAGCAACGTAACTGCCCATGGTCGACCTGATGACTTCGGGAATGCCTAGCCCACCGACTGAAGCGTCCAACTCCCTTGAATCACCGACAAACAACAGATTTACCTTGCTGGAATCAACGCCGCTGTGTCCGCTTATCTTCTCCAGAAGCAAAGACAGTGTCTCTTGCCAATGGAGGGCTATCTTTGAAGAGCAAGCCGTTATCTCTTTTGAAAGTGATGACCTGGTCTCACCGCGATCTGCCAATTCGATGCTGGAACGACATAAGCTTTTACGCTTTAAGAGACTTTTTCCTTTTTGCTTGTGAGAGAAGTCTATGAGGTGAAGAAGCTCGTGAAAATCTAGGTCGCTAATGGTGTTAAGCCGCTTTTCCAACCTGTCGACGATCAAGCTACCATAACTGCCTAAACCGCAAATGATTGAAGGATTTAAAAAATGAGCTTGATGCTCATTTTCAAAAGAACTGACTATTTCATCGTTGTCAAACAAAGCGACCTCTAAATAAACCGTCTAACCGGCAAGCGGCAACCCTTGTTCTTGCCGATAATCAAGATCATCCATAAATTTCTTCAACACTTTGTACTCTCTCTCCAAGACGCCTCTCTCTTCATCGTCTTCGGCCCTGTTGATCTCCGGTACGATGATCCGCTCAAGATATACCGCTACATCCTTTACTAGAGCGTATTGTTTTTTCTTACCCAACTCCTTTAAGACCTGCGTAACCAGCTCAGAATCGGCATGATTTGCGTACGCCTCAGCAGCATCTTGCCTGCCTGATGATGAGAGCCGCTCAAAGCCATCGGCTAAGAAAATCCCATCCGCCGCCGTATACTTGGCGATGAAGTAGTCTTTGCCATTAACAGAATGGATATAACCGCGTAGATCATTTTTATCTATCGGCCTTTTCTTGGTTATCTCTGTCATCTCAACATCGCCTTTTATTAATAAATAATCAAAGAAAAGCCCGAGTGCGAATTCAAGTAGCATCAGGTCATCTATTTCAATCGCTACTTTTAGATCAGGGATAGAATCAATATTTCGCGACCATCGAAGATCCAGATGCAGCGGCTGCCTACCATCGGCTTTCGCTTGACGCATATATTGCTTATAGTCTGCCCTAAAAGATGGAAGGAGCCTTAGTGCAAATAAGGGAAGACCATGTTGAGCTTGGAGAAGTGTTATTTGATGATTGTTTTTTGTCCTCACCAGTCCCGGCTGGTTCTGGCCCTCAGGAATGGGTAAAGTTTCTGGATGATCGTATCCGAGCGAATAAGTTCTTGGGAGCTCGGTAATGCCCGGGTCGTTTGCCTTTTGAAGATCGTAGTTCCAGCAGGGCTGAGATAATTCAAAGAGATTGCTCATGACTTGATTTTCGAACTTTTCATTACTTATGCTTCCGAGTGCCGTTTCGACCACATCTTTACTCAAGATACTTTTAAAAAGGCTCCTTGCGCGATCTGCAGTAATAGAAATAAGCACTTTTTTTACGGTTATCTCATCTTCATCATCGCTCATCTGGTAGATTCCATCGACACCGTATTCTACCGAATCACTTAACCCATTTAGTATCACTTTTACATGTTTATGCATCTTTGACGAGTGCAGATTATCCTGATATAAAGCATTAAGCTCTGTCGATTTCATAAAATTGAGTACGTTTGTTGGAAACATCTGGGTCGTGATGGTTGCGCCGGCGTCCTCATCAGACAGGCGCCTATCTCTAATCTTTTCTTCTGTCCTGTCTCCAAGGCGATTTAATTTATCTATCAATCTTCCAAGATTATCTATCTCGCTATCTATAAGAGACTTTTGGACCTTTCTTCTTAAAACTATCTCTTTATCTATTAGGTGCTCTTCAGTTAGTTGTTCCTGACCGACAAGGGCCTCAAGGAGTACCTGTTTTTTCTCTAGGATTTTGGCCGATATAGCTGATTCCGTATAAGCTCTGATTAGGGAGGCAATGTGAGCACTCTTTTTATTTACAGAAGAGTTCTTAAAGGCGACCGCTCTTTTCGAAACAGATCTTTCGATTTCGCTTATA
>JAUVQW010000117.1 GCA_030597945.1 Actinomycetes bacterium | reverse complement strand
ACGGCACCGGGATCTGTCTTAAGTCTGGTCTTTTTATCCTCATCCCCCACTATATCTTCGAGTCTATCTTCTACGACTCCTTTTTGTGACTTGCCGGCCGTGAAAATTTCATCGATCTCCTCTTCAAGGCTGCCAAGCCCGCTTTCGATTTCTTTTTCTTGACTTACGCCCTCACTCTTTAATCTTGTCCTATCATCATCTGATATCTTGATCTTGGTCTTTCCCTCTTGAGAAGATGGTTTGGCAAGGATCGGAAAATCATCTGCATCAAATTCCGGGAGTTTCAGTTTCTCTATCTCTGATTTCAACTCTAATCCGTCACGGTATCTGTCGTCTGCATCCTTTTCCAATAATTTGAGGATGATCTCCTCGACCTTAGGGTCGAGTTCCGGATTGAATTCTGACGGTTTCGGCGGCTCATCATATATCTGGGAGTGAATGACGGCAAAAGGATTCTCTTTTTCGAAAGGGCATCTTCCGGTGACCATCTCGTACCATACTACTCCTAGCGAGTATAGATCAGTCCTCCCGTCGACCTCTATCCCCTTTGCTTGCTCGGGAGACATATATTCGGAGGTGCCACCGCTAAAGGCAGCTGTCTTGGTCAGTCTCGTTCCTTCAACCGCTTTTGTTATTCCAAAGTCGGTAAGAACGGCCCGCCTATCAAGGTCCAGTAGTATGTTGCTGGGCTTAATATCTCTGTGTACAAATCCATTTTGATGAGCGTGGTGAAGAGCTTCTCCCATTTGCGCTGTAACATCAGCCGTAAACTTTAGTGGGAGAGTAGTGCCTTTTTTGATGAGCTCCGAAAGCGAGCCGCCCTCGATCAATTCCATGACTAAATAAAACAACTCACCATCATCATGGAACTCGTAAACCTTTACTATATTTTGATGTTGAAGTTTCGCTACCGCTAAGGCTTCTCTTCTAAATCTAATAACAAATTCTTCATCATGGACAAAATGGGGAGGGAGTACCTTTAATGCCACATATCGATTGAGTGATGGCTGTAACGCCTTATATACGGTTGCCATCCCACCGCGACCGATTTCTTCTATTACATCGTAATCATTGATCTCGATCAAGCTTCACGCTCACTGTCAGGAATTGTTTTCATTTTTTTGAAAAGACATGACGGTAAAACCGATCTCGACAAGATCGCCGGGAGACAACCTGTGTTCTTCTACTTTGACTCCGTTTACTTTTGTTCCATTAGTTTCACTTAAATTTTTAAGAATATAATCTTCTCCAACCCTATTTATCTCAACATGCTCTCTAGAAATATAAGGATCGCTAAGTTTCCATCCAGTACCACTTGTCTTCCTCCCCAAAAAAAGTCTCTCATCAACGGGGATCTTGACGCCTTTATCTACACCCTCGATGATAGAGAGGTAAGGGTTTGAATCTTCTTCAATATCAAATGAAAGCAGGTCATCGCTGATGATGTTATCAATAAAAGAAGGGTTTTTTAACTTAACTGCCTTGATCTTATCGGTCGATTGGCTCTTTTGATCATCTGTTTTGCGCTTAAAACTTTCATCGTCAATCCGTTCGCCGCAGTCTAAGCAAAAGACAGCCTCGTCCCTTACTGAGTTTTTGCAATTTGGACAAACTTTTTCTTCAAACATGGAGTCCCTTTCAGACTTTATTTGCTACTTCGACCTTCTCTTCATGAGAAGTCTTTACATATTGAAATAGATACAGTTGGGAATAGTATAAAGTATGCGACTTAGAAAAATCAATCGAGCTAATTACACCGCTTTATCAGCTAAATATTATCTCACTTTATTTTTTACCTTTGAATTTCAAGCAACCTTATTATATTCTTGTCCCAGTGATCTTATTTATCCAACGTATTCACCGCCTGAATAAGGAGATAGATAATGAAATCTTACGGCACTGAAAAAATCCGCAATGTGACGCTAGTTGGCCACGGTAGTTCGGGAAAGACGTCTTTAATAGAAGCGTTGCTCTTTGTCAGCGGAGCAATATCCAGACAAGGTATGATCGAAGAGGGACAAACGACTACCGACTACGATCCAGCTGAAATGGAAAGAAAAATATCCATCAACGATGCTCTGGCTCCATGCGAATGGGACGACCATAAGATAAATTTTATCGATACACCCGGTTATGCAGACTTTATTGGAGAGGTCATAGCCTCTTTTCGAGTCTGCGAAGGTGCGGTGATCGTTGTCGATGCTGTAAGCGGAGTGCAGGTCCAGACAGAGAAAGCGTGGTCTCTTTCTGAAGAGAATGATATCCCGAGGATGTTTTTTATTAACCGTTTGGATAAGGAAAACGCATCTTTTGATCCTATCATTGAGGACTTAAGAGAAAATTTCGGAAAATCGGTAGCCCCCCTTCAGCTCCCTATCGGCAGTGAAAATGATTTCAAGGGAGTGATCGATATTCTTGAAAACAAGGCATTCATTGGAAGCTCTAAAGCTACAGATGAAGCTGATGTTCCAAAGGAAATGGCTGATCAAGTAAACATATATAGGGAACAGCTTATGGAAGCGATAGCTGAATCCGATGACGTCCTGCTAGAAAAATATCTTGATACCGGCGAACTTAGCAGTGAAGAAATGATCAAAGGCGTTAAGAAGGCTGTGCATAGCAAGACTTTGGCTCCGGTCCTCTGCGGTTCAGCTACAAAGAGCATCGGCACAACCGAACTCTTAAAGGAGATAATAAGGTGCCTACCCTCGCCTAGACTTGCTGGAGAAGTTGTGGGGGTAAAACCAAAAAGCGACGATGAAGAGGTCAGAAAGCCAGAGGAGAACGAGCCTTTTTCTGCTTTTGTATTCAAATCTATTGCCGATCCTTACGTTGGAAGATTAAGCCTTGTCAGAGTCTACTCGGGAAAATTAAACCACGATAGCCATATCATCAATGTCCGTAGCGGAAAAAAAGAAAAGATCGGTCATCTCTTTTATTTGAGAGGTAAACAGCAGGAAGAGACTAAGGATATCTTGGCGGGAGATATAGGAGCACTCCCAAAACTGGCCGAGACGATGACGGGGGACACGCTCGCAGATGAAAAGGCACCGATAGCTTATCCGCCGATCGACTTTCCCGAACCGTTGGTATCAGTTGCAGTCTCCCCAAGGACTAAGGGCGACGATGAAAAATTAGGTACATCTATTCACAAACTACTAGAAGAAGATAAGACCTTAAGATTTGGAAGAGATAAAGTGACTAACGAGAGCGTCCTCTCGGGGGTAGGAGACCTCCATATCGACGTCGTACTTGAAAAAGCAAAAAAGCGCTTTGGTATAGAGTGTACGACTGCGGCCCCAAAGATCGCTTATCAAGAAACAATAAAGGGAAGAGCGAAAGTCCAGGGCAAGTATAAAAAGCAGACGGGCGGAAGAGGGCAATACGGTGATGTCTGGATAGAAATAGAGCCGCTTCCACACGGAGGAGATTTTGAGTTTGTCGACAAGATCTTTGGAGGCTCTGTCCCGAGAAACTATATTCCCGCCGTTGAAAAAGGGATAAGAGAAAGTATGGCCAAAGGGATCTTTACAAATTATCCGACCGTTGATTTTAGGGTAAAGCTCGTCGACGGTTCGTTCCATCCAGTGGACTCATCTGAAATGGCTTTTAAGATTGCCGGCTCCATGGCGCTAAAGAAAGCTGTGCTAGATGCTAAACCGGTCCTCCTTGAACCGCTGTACGATATTGAGGTCATGGTCCCAGATGCAAATACAGGTGATGTTATGGGTGATCTTAGCGGCAAAAGAGGAAAGATAATGGGAATGGAACCTATTGGAAAGTATCAACTGATCAAAGCACAGGTTCCTCTGGCAGAGATTTCTAAATACTCAACAGAACTAAGATCTTTGACTGGTGGAAGAGGCAGCTATTCGATCGCCTTCTCTCACTACGAAGAGGTGCCGGCCGATATAGCGAAAAAAGTTATCGACTCTTCCGAAAAAGTGGACGTGGAAGAGTGATATAATTAATATAGGGTGAGGATATGACTCGTCGCTGGCGCGGTTTTTCCGTGTTAGAGGAAATATCCCCCACCATCTCTTAATTGAGATAAAAGGTCGCCATCCGAAAGGGTGGGCTCAATTCTTTGAGACGACTAGTGCCACAGTGACGAATCACCCGGCTCCTATTCCGGCTGTTAAGACGGTATGAAGTCAGTTATTAATGGCCGGGATCGGAGCCGGGTGAGTGAAACGGGT
>JAUVQW010000105.1 GCA_030597945.1 Actinomycetes bacterium | reverse complement strand
TGGTTTCCAATAGCGGACATGATGGATATTATCTCGTTTAAAGGAAAACCCATCTTTTCAAGAACAGATTTAGCGAGCAAAGATCCCGTAATACCATGAAATTCACGACTTATTGCGTTTCCTATGTCATGAAGATAGCCGGCTATCGCGGCCAGCTCGAAATCCCTTTCGGGAAACTCCAACCTTTTAATGACATTGTAACTGATATGAGCGACTAGATCGGCATGGCGAAAACCGTGCTCAGTATATCCCAGAGCATTCATCGAACGATCAGCCTGCTCGATCATGGCTATAACTGCAGGATCAGTCTTTACGTCTTCAAGCGTTAAGATTTTTAATTCCATTTTAGCGATTACTAATTATACTATGGTTATTTTTTTTAGCAAAAGGTGGTCAATCTTGGGGTTGGTCTTCGTTTTCCAGGTACTCGGGAATATCCTCTTTCTTAGTCGACACTGCCCTCTTGCTGACTTTGACTACTACTTTGGGGGCGACTTCAAGATCCATTGACCCCGATTCCATCGAAACGATCTTTCCCTGGATGCCACCGATAGTTTCGACCTCATCGCCTACCCTGAGCTGGGTCAAGAGTTCCTGGTGCCTTTTAATGCGTTGTTGCTGCGGCCTGATCACCGTAAAATAGAAAAAAACAAAAAGAAGACCTATAAAGATTATTGAAATTATTGGCTGCAATTTACTCCCTTTCTACTCAATCGATTATTATTTTTTTTTGCTAGCTTGTAAAGCTAAAAAATCATTTTTAAATAATTTAAATCTGTTTTCCCGTATCGCGTCTCTTGCTTTATTTACCACTTTTTGAGTAAAAAATAAATTATGCAGGGTTAAAAGTCGATGAGCCAGTATTTCGTTCGATATAAAAAGATGCCTAATATAAGCGCGCGAATAGTTTTTACAGGAATAACAACCACAATCGCCATCGAGCGGTCCGTGGTCATTCTGATACTTATTATTCCTAATACTTACTTTCCCCTCCCAAGTGTAAGCGAGGCCATTTCTAGCTACTCTTGTCGGAAGGGCGCAGTCAAACATATCTATCCCTCTTTCAATGGCCTCGACTATGTTCTCTGCAAGCCCCACCCCCATAAGGTATCTCGGCCTATCTTCAGGAAGCCGGTCTACCGTAATATCAAGCATGCTATACATGACATCATGCGGCTCGCCGACAGAAAGCCCACCGATAGAATAACCGTCAAAACCGATAGAGGTAATCTCATCTGCGCTTTTCTTTCTTAAAGCCGGATCGAATCCACCCTGCACTATCCCAAACAGCCATTGATCGTCCCTTTTTTGCGCCTTTTTGCATCGCTTGGCCCACGCTGTTGTCCTTATTAAGGCAACCACTGTCTCATCCTTATCAGCTGGATAAGCAAGGGGCTGATCTAGAGGCATGATGATATCGGCTCCCAGATTCTCCTGTACTTTTATTGCTTTTTCCGGACTATAGTGGTGAAGCGAACCATCAATAATTGAGCGAAACTCGACTCCATCGTCGTCTATCTTCACTACCGGACTCAAGCTGAAGACTTGAAATCCTCCGCTATCGGTAAGTATCGGCCGGTTCCAGTGCATAAACTTGTGAAGTCCACCGGCCTCCTTGATAAGTTCGTCCCCGGGGCGAAGGTATAGATGATAGGCGTTACTAAGGACGATCTCCGTTCCGATACTTAAAAGTTCCTCTGGCGTCATCGCCTTAACGGTCGCCTTTGTACCGACAGGCATAAAGACCGGTGTAATTACCTCGCCGTGAGGGGTAGTAATCTTTCCTGTCCTTGCCTTCGTGTCTCTATCTCTTGCCGTTACTTTGAATCCAAAATCCATATCCTAAGTAGACTAGCAGAAAAGAGCAGGGGGGGTAAGGGTAGCGGTAACTCTAAGCAAATAACGTTTCTCGGATTTCAAATTGTAAATTGCAAAAAATAAATTGTGAATTTAACCCGTTGTGAAAAGGTTTATAAAAAGAATCTCACCGGAGCATTTTCTAAGAAAGTGTCTTTGTAGATCCATCTATCTTAGATGCCGAATCGTCAACGATCGATCCGTCGCGCATCTGGATTTGGTGGTCACAGGAGTCTGCCACTTCAGGATCGTGAGTTACCAGGACAAAAGTAGTACCTGTTGTCATATTTACTTCTTTCATCATCTGGATTATCTCCCTTGAAGTCTCCGTGTCTAGATCACCGGTCGGTTCGTCTCCAAGGACGATGTCCGGTTTATTGACTAGCGCCCGGGCAATCGCTACCCGGTGTTGCTCGCCGCCAGAAAGTTCCGATTGTCGGTGGCGAATCCGATCACCAAGACCGACTACATCCAAACGTTCCCTCGCCAATTTCGCCGACTCTTTTCTGGACAAACCCTTATACTCAGCCGCAAGAGCCACATTTTCCAGAGCCGTAAGTGTCGGAATTAAGTTGAATCCTTGAAAAATAAAACCCATTTTTGACGCCCGTAGTTTAGGAAGTTTCTTCTTTGGAAGATTGTCGATACGATTACCAGCCAACCATACTTCTCCCTTGCTTGGTGTGTCCAGCGAACCGATAATATGCATGAGCGTAGACTTGCCAGATCCCGAAGGGCCCATAATTGCTGTCATTCCCCCTTTTTTAATGCTAAGGGAAGTACCTCTTAAAGCATGAACGAAATTGTTCTTGCCAAGTCTATAGCTCTTATGAAGATCTATTACTTCAACGATCTGATTCAAATTACCTTCCATTGCATCACTCATACCTAAGCGCCTCCACCGGATTAAGTCTCGATGCTCTCCAAGCCGGAAAAAATCCGCCGATGATACCAAGGATAAGAGCAAATAGAACTGCACTTATGGCCAGTCTTGGCGTTACCAGAAATAGCGCTGTGCCCGATTCATTTCCGGCTGCGTTAGCCACGGAAGTAAATGCGATTCCAAGACCCAGTCCTATAAGACCGCCAATGATACCGATAACTCCCGACTCCATCAGAAATTGTCTTATTATTTTAAAACTCGAAGCACCGATAGCTTTTCTGATACCGATTTCTTTAGTTCTCTCTGCGATCGACATGCTCATCGTATTTACGACTGAGAGTCCACCGACCATTAAAGCGACCAGTCCGATAAGTGTTATTATCGCTGAGAATACCCCAACGGCACTGCCGATCTGATCCTGAAAGGCCTTTGGGCCCATCGCGCTTAAACCCTCAATCTCTTTTCCGATCGTCTTTGCTACTTTATCCGGGTCATGATCTTCGTCTACAAAAGCCGTGATACCTGTTACTAGATCCTCCGCCTTTAATTCTTTTCGAAGCACGTCGGGAAGTGTCTTGTGATAAAGTTCCTGAGCGTCGGCAAGCGACATTACGACCGTAAGATCGGGACCGGTAAGCGTCTTCTCTAAAATTCCAATGACCTCAAATTTTTCGCCTCGAATCTTGATTCTTTTTCCGACCTTTGCATCTAATTTATTCACCAGATCGGATCCGACGATGACCTTTTTGTGATCACCTTCTTTTAGATCCCTACCTTTTGCAAAAGTTATTTCAAATGATTCGTATTCTTGCCCGCGAAGATCAGTACCGACGATCATCGGTGGTTGGCCAAAATTTACCGCTTCGAGATCCTCTAAAAGCATATTGATCTCAGCTTGAGCAACTTTTACACCGTCGATCGATTCGACTTCCTTGATTCGATCCTTCGACATCGGACTGGCCATAAAAGCCATGCCACCGCCTTCCGAAACGATCGCCTTATCCTTATAATATTCAATACCGCCATCGACTAGAAGTGTCAGCTTTTCCGCCATCGAACCCATAGCGATCAAGGCAAATACTCCTATGACGATTCCAAGAATGGTAAGGATAGACCGGACTTTTCTTCTAAATACATTTCTAAGTAGCCTCAAATATCATCCTTTTGTCAGAGTTAAAAGATTGTAAGAGATTGTACCATATCGATTCGCAAGTAGTCATAGATTTATTAGCTGGTTAACGCAGTGAGTAAGGAGAATTTAAATCAAAAAAATACTTCACTAAATGCATGCTACTGGTAAAAATTACAAAATTGAATTTGATCGAAATGACTAGAATTATTTGAACTTTTTTTAATGAGCTCCCGCATTTACGCCTGACGATTTCTTAACTGTTTACGCCTTACACGGTAACGCCTAACACTCACAGCTTCACTAGACGATCAGCATCGCGTCACCAAACGAATAAAAACGGTAGTTCTCTCTAATAGCTTCTTGGTAGGCTTCCATCATCAACTCGTATCCTGCAAAAGCGGATACCATCATAAGTAGTGTCGAGCGGGGCAGATGAAAATTAGTAAGTATTGCATCAACGATCTTAAACTCATATCCCGGATAGATGAACATCTCTGTAGAGCCACCGCCAAAAGCCACCCTCTTTTCATTAGTTGCCACAGTTTCTATCACTCTTACAGTCGTCGTGCCTACTGCGACCACTCTGTTTCCTTCTATTTTTGTCTCATTTATTAGATCCGCTGTCTCCTTTGGCATATCAAAATTCTCCGAATGCATGCGATGGTCTTCGATCCGCTCAGTCGATACCGGCCTAAAGGTGTCCAACCCGACATCCAGAGTCACAAATGTATGC
>JAUVQW010000172.1 GCA_030597945.1 Actinomycetes bacterium | reverse complement strand
TCTCAAGACCTCTATCTGAGCTAAAAAAACTGGCGGCAACTCCCGCAAGCGGGCCTATAAACTTAAGGCGCCTTGCCATCGCTTCTTTAAGGACGACCCTGCGGATCTCGTTTGCCCTGTCCAAAGCTTTCATCCTATCATCTGCGCTCAGCTCCGGTGTTTCAAAAATAGGCTCATTTATAAAAACGGAAGCATTATTTAAATACTCTTTTGGTTCGCGAAGAAAGGTCCCATTCTCGTTGACCCAGTCAAAGAGTTCCGTATTCGGATAAGGTATAAGATTATAGAACCTGACGTCCAACACCTGATATCTGGCAGCCAAAGAGAACGAATCCTCAAGATCATCCCAAGTCTCATTAGGAGAACCGATAAGAAAAAACAAGGTAACATCAAAGCCAAGATCACAAGCATCTTTTATAGCCGTCTCAATAGTCTCCAAGTGCTCGCCTTTTTTTAGCTCCGCCAATATCTTGTCGTTTCCACCTTCGACACCAAAGGCGATATAGTTAAAGCCGACCTCTTTCATGCGCTCGAGCATCGTCCTATCTACTTTATCAGCCCTAATACCATTTCCACAGCGAAGGTCTAGCCCGGCAAGGCCTTGTTTTTCTAAAAGATCACAAAATTCAAAGACCCTTTTTCTATAGAATGTAAAATTATCATCGCCAAAATTAAAACGTCGGTAATCTTTTGCGTGCCAATAGATTATTTCGTTCAACACGTTCCCTGCGCTCCTCATCCTAACACGCCTTCCGACTACGAGACATGCGGCGCAGTAAATACATTTATATGGACATCCTCTAGAAGAAAGGATAAGGATCTCTTTTAGCATGTAGCGGTTTAATTCAAATTTTTTATATTTAGGAAAAGAAAGGCTGTCCAGATCAAGGATGGGAGCCCGGTCCCCGTTATAAACAACACTTTCATCAGCCCTATGAATCAGGCCGTCTATCTCACCAATGGGGCGCTCTTTACATAGATCTAGCAGTGTAAGCTCACCTTCCATCACTACCCCGTAGTCAATGTCGCCGCAATCTTCTACAACAGTCTTTCTTAAAGTCGAGACATGCGGCCCACCGACGACGACATCAAACCCGCCCAACTTTTTTACATTTGATATCAATTCGTAGGCGTCTTGATGCATGAAAGTGAAAAGGCTAAAACCGACTAGATCCGGCTTAAAAGAAGATATTTTTTCCTTTAAATCGCTTTCTTTGTAGCCTAGAAGCATATCGACTATGTCGTACTCGATATCGTTATCTTCAAGCGACTGCGCCACATAACCTAGGCCCGCTGGCGGCCTAATAGGCCCAAGATAAGTATTGTCTATAGATGTGTTTATTAATAAGACTTTTTTGTATCGCACGTCATTTACCCCAGAGGATTATAGCAGATAATACATGCAGTAAGCAGAGAACAGAAAGCAGATTTTGAGGGCTTAAAGCGTAAAGCGTTAGGGCAAAGAAGAGTTAGAAGACAGAAAATAGGACATAAAATAATCTTAGGGCATTAAGCGTAAAAGTAAGAAGTTCGAAGCAAAGAACGCTTTAGGAATTGGAACACATGGCTACTTACCGATAAAAGCTATCTTTTATTTTTATCTACGCTATCGAGCAACATCGCCAATTCTCTAGTGAGGCTACGGCGATCGTATTTTTCTATCTCTTCATCCAAGCCTACTTTTGAGGGAATACCCTCTAAATAATCAAGGTAGAGAATTTTCAGCGCTTCTTTTATCTCATCGATACTTTCCGGATCGACAACTACTCCGGACTCTGTTTCGATGATCAAACGAGCCGCATCACCTTCTCCAACCAGTGCCAATATCGGAATTTTTGCCGCCAGATATTCAAATGTCTTTGCCGCCAAATGGTTCCTGCTCTCCCCGCTAGAGCTTATTATCAGTAAAAGCAGGCGAGCCTTTACCATAGATCTTAGACAAATATCATGTTCTTGATACGGTATAAGGTCTACTACTTCCCCTAAGCCCAGTTCATGAACGATTTTTTCAGTCTCACCGTCAACTGCCCCCATAAACTTGACCTTGATATCCGAGGTAGCTTCAGGTCTCTCATTAAGTAATTCCTTCAATGCCGATAGGAATTTCCTTGGATTTCTATCGCCGTAGAAAGTCCCCATATGGAAGATCAAAAAAGATTCGTCCGGCGCCGGAGCTTCAAAGTCAAAATCCGCGACGTCATAACCGTTGTATATTGTTACAAACTTATCCTCATACTCTGGGTATCTTTTTTTATAGTCATCAGTTACCGATGGCATAACATTGATCACGACATCCGCGTTTTTTACAACAGATCGCTCAGTCCTCTTGATAAGATAATCATGTAGAGGAGTCTGCGGCCTTAAAAAAAAATTACCCACCCATGGATCCCTAAACTCAGCTACCCATGGAAGACCCGTCTGCTGCTTCAATTTCATGCCTACAATGTGAGAAGTAAAGGGAGGGCCTGATGAAAATATTACGTCAATATCATCTTTTTCAACTATACTTCTTCCTTTTGAAACAGCATATCTCGACCAACCGATTT
>JAUVQW010000130.1 GCA_030597945.1 Actinomycetes bacterium | reverse complement strand
CCGAGTTCGCGACTGATTTGGGCTCTTCCGGCATTGCAGTAGGGCTGAAAATTAATCATCTTGATATTGTTGTCCCCAAGAGCCAGGTCTAGAATATTTCCTATCTCATCTTCATTTACGCCGATGGCAATCGTCGGTACAAGGGCTACAGTCAGTCCGCATGCGCGGCAATTTTCAATAGCTTTTAATTTTATCTCGGTCAGCGCCTCTCCTCTTAAAGTTCTGCTGGCGTCATCCGAGAAACCGTCGAACTGAAGATAAACGATCGGTTTGGCGCTGCTTAAATTATCATTCTTCATAGCGAGCGCTATCTTTTGGCAGAAATCATAGTCGGCAAGTTTTATCCCATTTGTGTTGAGAAGGATATATTTGATTCTCTTTTGGCTCGCGTATTTTAGTATTCGAAAAATATCGGGGTGAAGAGTAGGTTCACCGCCACTTATCTGAAGCACCTCTGGATTATTCTCGCACTTAATATAGAGATCGATAAGTTCTTGTGTACGCCAGAAGGGAAGCTCAAACGAATTTCCATCCCCAGCGTAACACACTGGGCACTTGAGGTTGCATTGATCCGTTATCTCGATTATTCCGACACAGGTATGCTGTCTATGATCAGGGCATATTCCACAGTCGTAGGGGCACCCAGAAGAGATAGAACCGAGGTAATGATTTGGCTTGGAACCCGGTCTATCGTTTGCCAGGCCCTTTTCGAAAGAGTTTCTATCAGAGTAGATAAGCTCTTTAAAGTCACCATGAGAGGGGCATGATTTAAACATATAGACGCTTTCTCCAATGGCGGCTATTCGACAATCGACTACCTCAAGACATTCGGGGCAGACACTTTTTGTTTGATAGTAAAAGTTGCTTTCCTGGTCAGCAAGTACATCCATAAATTTGCTTCTCGCTTTAAAATTGAGGCATAAATCGCAGCTTGCTTAATCATAAACGAGCGCATATTAAATGTCCAACCTTGGGCTGCAATTCAGCGCTTATTGACTTATACCCCAAAGAATAAAGGTATAATCCATTTATGGACGAACTTAAAAAGATCATAATCGACATGATAGACAAGGGTGGCCCGATCACATTTGCGAATTTTATGGAAGCGGCCCTCTACTATCCTGAATTAGGATATTACTGTGGTCCGAAAGTTAAGATCGGAAAAAAGGGCGACTTTTATACGGCCACCAACGTATCTGAGCTTTTCGGCGTAACGATTGCCGGAAAATTGTCATCAATACTTAGAGATATGGGGGCAACAAGCACAAATATAATCGAGATCGGAGCGGGAACGGGGCAACTGGCATTTGATATATTGTCGGAGCTAAGGGATGAAAACTTATTTAATCAGTTGACCTATTTCATTATCGAAAAGAGTCCGGATTTTATTCGTAGACAATCTGAAATGCTAAGTGATTATAAAGATAAAATCATTTGGACCGACACGGTGGCATTAAGTAAAGAACCAGTGGAGGGCGTTATTATCCAGAATGAAGTTATTGACGCGTTTCCAGTTCATAAAGTGGTGATGTCGAAAGAAGGCTTAAAGGAGATATTTATCGATTATGATAGCAAGCTTAAAGAGATTGTAGGAGAAGTATCGAATAAAAAACTCCTTACTTATTTAAAGGACTATGGTAGCGACATCGTGGAGGGCCAAACAGCTGAGATCAATATGGCTGCGCTGGACTGGGTGGCGGATATGGAAAAGATATTAAAAAGGGGGACTATTGTAACCATAGATTATGGCGGAGAAGCTAGTGAGATTTATTCCCAGAGTCGGATGCATGGGACCATTAGCTATTATTATCAACATGAGTTGATTGAAGGCCCTTTCGAGCACCTCGGGGCGGAAGACATGACATCGCATGTCAATTTTTCGGCATTGATGAAGAAAGGAGAAGAGGTCGGATTTAGAACCACATCCATGGAATCTTTAGCTAAGTTTCTAATGCGCAATGGTTTAATTGAAAGAGTTGAAAAAATTCAAAACAGTAACGTAAGTGATATTTTGAAACTTAAGACTAGGCTGGGTATAAAGAATCTAATCATGCCTCAAGCCATGGGAGACAGGTTTAAGGTATTAATACAGGAAAAAAATCTTGATAAATCGTAAACAGAGCAGATAGCTGAAAGAAAGACTGCTTCTCGAATGGCAAATTTATTTTAGAAGGAGATACCGATGGATAAAAAGCTGGAAGAGATGACCGAAGACGAACTAAATAATAGACTTGGCTTAATCAATGAAGAGCTCGATGATCTTACTACCGAATTTGAATATACTTTTGAAGCGGGACACATGCATATCAGCCCAGCAGAATTAGAGTTGGAAAAAGACGCTCTTAGAAGGGATAAAGAGAAATTGTCCAAAGAAAAAGAGGAGATTCTAAAATTGTTGGACGAGAAAAAATAAGTTAAGAGATGCCTCTGTATGCTATTGAGTTTTCACTTCATCGAGAGTTTTTAGGAGCTGGTCAATAGTCTTTGCCGGAGGAAAACATTTTTTATTCACACAGATGTAAACTCCAGACTCTTCGGAACCGATTCTTTCTTCTGCCAGACGTCCTCTTCTAATGATAAGCCCTGGTAGATATTTTAACCGTATCTCTTTTAGGAGTGCACCGATCTCGTAAATATCTCCCACGAATGAGATATCGATAGGTTGCTTCTGAAGTGAATTAACAGCAATACCGTAACTTGCAGCGATTAACCCGTAGTCGCCGTAATCTTCTTGAAAATATTCAAGAGCTGAGAGAGCGTAGCTTATGAGTTCGTCATCCTCCAACAACCGGCCTAGTCGAATAAGGGCGAGCGCTGAAATTGAGTTATCGACGATCGATGGTAACGCTTTACTTCCTGCCCCGATGTCATTTTCAGTATTATCAATAAAAATCATTGACTCTTTATCCCATAAGTTTTCGATCATCAGACTTGCTATGGAAGAGGCGCGCTCGATATAGTCTTCGTTCCCCGTCTCCTCGTAGGCATCGATATGGGCCTCTATCATCAGAGCGTTATCTTCTAGTAAGCCGGTAATCGATGGTTCAGCTTTATCAATATAGTGCATGAATCCAAACTTGTTTGAAAAAGCGGCGTTTGAAATATTATCAAGGGTCTCTAGTGCGAGAGCCGAGGCTTCTTTTGATTTGGCCACGGCTGAGAAGAGTAAAAAGGATGAGATTGCTAAAGCGTTCCAATCCATGAAGACCGTTTTGTCAATTCGTGGAGCTTCCATCTCTGCCCTGCTACTTGCATCGGATATATAAAAAATTTCGTCGGCGTCTTGGCTTCCAAAGAAGCCTTCGTCTCCCCTTAGGACAGAGTTAAGATAGTCAAAAATATGAATTGCAGTGGTGAGCAATAGCGGTTCTTCCTTTATCTGATATGTTTTTATAAAAAGGCTAAGTAGCTTAGCGTTATCTTCCAACATTTTTTCGTAATGGGGAATAGACCAGTCTTTTTTGGTCGCATACCGAAAGAAGCCGCCGCTGATTTTATCAAAGATATCCCCGCTAGCCATTTTCTTAAGCGTTGTAACCACTATATTAGTGAGCTCATCGTCTTTTTTTTGATAACCGACTTCTAGAAGAAGTCCAAGTGCATCAATAAAAGGAAATTTTGGACTGAAGCCAAAGCCTCCGTGTGTTTTGTCAAAGTCATTTGTAGCTTGTTCTATAAAAACATCAACAACATTG
>JAUVQW010000063.1 GCA_030597945.1 Actinomycetes bacterium | reverse complement strand
TACGATGGTGGAATAGGGGCCAGAAAGGGGATCGAGTTTTGATGGCGACTTTGCGACTCTCTTCTGATCCGGTATCAACAATCGATAAGCCTAATCTCCACGGCGGCAGAGTAATGGATTTTGCAAAAAAATATTCACTAGCAGTTGATGATGTGATCGATTATAGCTCCAATATAAGTCCGATCGGTCCCCCTAAAGGAATTAGAAATGTCTTAGACGATGAGATGGACAGGATAAACAGATATCCAGATGATGGTGATGTGCCTAGGCAAGTGGTGGCGGATTATGTTGGTGTCCAGGCAGGTAATGTCTTGCTTGGAAACGGTTCCGTCAATCTTATCTATCTATTGGTAAATCACTTTAAGCCCAAAAAGGCTATAGTATTTTCACCGACTTTTTCTGAATATGAAAGGGCCGCCCTTTCTATTAATGGAGACGTTGTCCACTTATCGTTAGGCTCCGACTTTAGCCTTAATATAGAGGGCAACCGAGATGAACTGATCGATGCGGATATGATTTTCATATGTAATCCTAATAACCCCACGGGAAGCCTTCTCAGCGCAGAAGAGATATTGTCTCTTAAAAATATCGCTTTAAAATCACGGATAATAGTGGATGAAGCATTTATGGATTTCTGTGGCGATGAATTATCTGTGATCTCTAAAGCGATGTATGATGATAGATTGATCGTTCTCCGCTCTATGGGAAAATTTTTCTCTCTTGCGGGCCTGCGTATCGGATACTTGATAGCGGAGAAAAACGTTGTTTCCGACCTCGAACGCAAAAACCCTCCCTGGACCGTAAGTAGCATCGCGAGCGCCGCGACAATCGAAGCGGTTACCGATAAAGAATTTATTTCCGTTTCAAAGAAAGCGATTAAGAGCCTAAGAGAAGATCTAATGAAAGACCTACGTGGCATAAGCGGTATTCATGCCTTTCCAAGTTGCGCCAATTTCTTGTTGCTGAAGACTACCAGAAACGGGTGGAACAGCAGAAAAATTCAGAACTACCTTGCGAAGGAAGCTATTCTAATAAGGGAGGCGGATGATTTCGTCTACCTTGATGAGACCTATTTTAGGATCGGGATAAGAAAAAGTGAAGACAACAATATTCTGTCAGATATTTTAAAAAGGATATTGAAGTGAGCATAAAAATTCCAAGGATAGTGATCGCCGGTACTGCCAGTGGTGTTGGAAAGACCACTGTGTCGATATCAATAATGGCGGCCCTAAGTCAAATGGGCATGAAAGTCCAACCTTTTAAAGTGGGGCCAGACTATATAGATGCAGGATTTCACAACATAGCAACCGGTAGGCAATCCAGAAACCTTGACGGTCATCTAATAGATGAGAATAGTCTGCTTGAGATATTTGATAACGCCTGTCATGGAGCTGACATCGCCGTAATAGAGGGTGTAATGGGCCTTTTTGATGGACACGTTGGAGGGTTAGGCAGTACCGCGGAGATCGCAAGATTACTTAGGGCGCCTGTAATCTTGACGATAGACGCGAGCGGTATCGGCCAGAGCGTCGCTGCAGTTGCAAAGGGATATGACGCCCACGAGAACGGAATAGATATTTCCGGAGTTATTTTGAATAAAGTAGGGAGCCAGCGCCATATTGAGATACTTTCTTCTTCACTAAAAAAAGCCGGCATCAAAACCCTGGGGGCGATAAGTAAAGATGAAGCTGTAAGTATAAAAGAACGCCACCTCGGCCTTACTACGGCATTGGAAGATATTGATGTAAATGGCAAGCTGGAACAATTGTCTTTGATCGCTTCAGAAAAAATGAATTTGAGTGAGATCGAAAATCTGGCTAAGAAAGCCGGGGACTTAAGTTATAAAAAGGGTTTGTTTTCCGGAGACAGTAGCACAAAGACTGTTTTAGCCGTTGCCAGAGACAAGGCCTTTAGTTTTTACTATCAAGACAACTTGGATATCCTGCACGATCTTGGTGCTGACTTGGTCGATTTTAGCCCTATAAAAGACAATGCGCTTCCCGTTGGTACTGATGGCATCTATTTAGGAGGCGGCTTTCCGGAACTTTATTCCGAGGAGCTATCGTCCAATAAAGAGATGATGAAGGAGATCAGAGCTAGGGCGACCGGTGGAATGCCCATATATGCCGAATGTGGAGGCCTTGTATATCTTTCAAATGAGATAGTCGACAAGGATGGGAATGTTTGGCCTCTTTGTGGGCTATATTCAGGGAGAGCAAAAATGAACAGCAAGCTTCAGTCACTCGGCTATAAAAGCGCTACTACAGTTCAAGATAATATTCTTGCAGGCAAAGGAAGTAAGATCATTGGGCATGAATTTCATTACTCTAGCGTAAACGGATTTGGAAAAAGTGAAAAAAGGGCTTACAAAGTGGCAGGAGATATCGGACTTGAAGGTTTTATCACCAAAAACACTCTCGCGTCATATATTCATCTCCACTTTGCAAGCGACATCAAGTGGGCCAAGAGCTTTATAGAAAAAAGTGCTAGCCATAGAGAAAGGTCTATTTAGTGGAGAAGACGATCAAACGAGAAGGCGTAGTAATAATGGGACATGGAAGTAAGTCACCATCAGCATTATCAACACTGGAAGAAGTAACCGATCAAATCGATAAAGCATTTGAAATACCGGTTCGCCTAGCTTCACTTCAATTTAATAACCCGACTTTTAAAGAGACGATAGATGAATTGGTAAGTGTCGGGGTCAAGCGAATAATCGTAATGCCTTTCTTTATATACTCTGGTATCCATGTAAGAGAAGACATCCCAAAAGCGATAAACGAGGTAGAGAAAGAATATGATGATCTGGAGATAGTCCTCACTGGCCACCTGGGAGCGGATCCATCGATAATCGGAGTCGTCAAAGACAGGATAGAAAGCCAGATCCGTAACGATCAAAAAAGAGAAGAATTCGAGGACTTGTTACCTCATGAGATTGAGGCAAAAAGCTTTGAGATCATTCTTAGAAATCGCCCGGACCTTGGTAGCGGAGATTTAATAAATGAGGTAAAGAGCAGGATCATTCATGCCAGCGGAGATATTGGGATAGAGAAAAATATAGTGGTCGGTCCGCTCGCAAATGATATTGTCCAGGCAATGGTCGAGGGAAGCCCGGTTATAGCAGATGTGAATATGGTAAAAGCAGGGATAAATAAGACCGGGCTTAGTGAATATGGATGTTCGTTGCATTGTTTTATTGATGATGATGATGTCAAAGTAAAAGCTAAGGAATCATCAAAAACAAGAGCTGCAATAGCAATCCGAAAGGCATACGGTTTATATAAAGGCGGGATATTTGTGATAGGAAATGCGCCTACAGCCTTGGATGAATTGTGTGATCTGATTGAAAGAGACGGAGCGCGACCCGGCGCGATCATCGGCACACCGGTCGGATTTGTTGGCGCCGCTGAAGCTAAAGAGAGGTTGATCCGCTTAGACATACCTTGGATTACAGTAAAAGGCACAAGAGGCGGCAGCGCCATAGCAGCCGCATCTATAAACGCGATTATTAAGATAGCACTAAAAAAAAGAGAACAAGTAATACCTTAAGAGAGGAGGAATTATGGAGAAAAATAAACTTACATTTATGGCTGTCCTATTAACAGATAGAAAGATGGTTTTTACTTTATCGATGTTGGCGATAATAGCATTCTCCGGATATGTTGTTGGTTTTAACCAACTACCTATTGCCCATGATACGTTTCATGAACTAAGACATTCTATCGGTCTATCCTGCCACTAAAGCAGGAAGCTGCTATTGATGAAGTGAAGGTGTCTTTAACCGCTAATTAAAAAAGGGGAAAAAGAAATAAAAGGATCTGAGCTTAATATAAAGACTTTGACCGGGTATACGACGGGCGTCTATGCCGCCGCCGCATCTATAGCCGCTGCTCGAATGCTTTTGTATAGGGAAAAGAAAAAAGAAGAGATCGTCGCGCTTCCCGGCGGTGAAAAAGCCATTATAGAAATATCTTCAGTCAAAGCCGGCGATAACTCAGCATATAGCCTAGTTACGAAGAAACAAAACAAAGATAGCGATGTAACTAATGGTATAGAGATTTCAGTTACAACCAGGTTTTTAGACAGAGAGACCAAGGATGGGATTGTCATTAAAGGTGGCACTGGTGTCGGTACGGTCACCTTGCCGGGACTGCAAGTACCAGTAGGAAAGCCAGCTATCAATCCAGTACCTTTACAGATGATAGCTTCCGGTGTAAACAAATTAAAAAAAACATCTAAAGCGGAAAGGTCTCTCGAGTTGACTGTCGCTGTCCACAACGGTGAGGAAATAGCTAAAAAAACTTTCAATCCGAAACTGGGCATCGTCGGTGGCGTCTCAATAATTGGTACTACTGGAATAGTCAGGCCAATGTCGGACGATAGTTGGAAGGAATCATTGTTGCCCCAGGTAGATATGTCGCTTGCTGCCGGATATAAAAAATTAGTCTTAACATTCGGAAACCTTGGCGAAAGAGCAGCCTGCAATAATGGATTTAGTAAGAGGCAGATAATACAGATGAGTAATTTCGTAGGATTTATTCTGGATGCATGCGTTAAAAGGAAAGTAGAAGAGGTATTTTTAATCGGCCACCTTGGAAAAGTGATAAAGATAGCCGACGGCCATCTTGACACCCATAGCAAGAGAACTAAGCAAAACTTGTCTATCTTGACCACCCTTGCAGAAGAGGAAGGGCTCCCGGAGCCAAAGATTCTAAGACTTAAAACTGCGAAGAGCGGTGAAGCAGCCCTCGGTATCTTGGGTAATAAAGGCAAGGTCATAATTGATAAAGTGTCAGAATACGCAGGAGATAGACTGTATTATCATACAGGAAGGTCGATGAAGGTATCTGTAGCTATTACTGATCTTAGCGGCAGAATAGTAGGATGCCAAGATGAGGTAAGAGAAATATTAAAGAGACCTTCGAAATGGGGGAGCGGGTGATAACTGTCATCGGCATGGGGCCTGGAGAGCTCGATTATATAACCCCGATAGCTTGGTCAAAAGCCAAAGAGGCCAGTATTTTGATAGGGAGCGACCGTCTTCTAGATCTATTTCCAAACAGTAAGGCAAAAAAAATAAGTATTAGTTCAAAGATGAGGTTGGTAGTGGACGGATTGGAAGAGATAAAGGATGAGAAAGTCGCTGTTTTAGTCTCAGGAGATCCGGGACTATTTAGCCTCCTTGGGATGATAAAGGAAAAGATAGACGCTGAGTATATTGACGTTATACCGGGCATAAGCGCGGCACAAATACTTTTTTCAAAGTCGCTTACCTCATGGGACGATGTGGCCTTTATATCGCTTCATGGTAGAGTCGGCAAGGTTGATAGGTTACTCGAAGCCGCTAAAAAAAATAGGAGATTGGCAGTTTTTAATGGACCGGATTTTACAGCGGACAGGATCGCAGAGAGTTTGATAGCAGCAGGATATGATGGAATTGCTGTCATCGGACAGCAGCTATCATATAGTGATGAAACCGTTGAAGAAATGACATTAAAAGAGCTTGGCGAAAGAAAGGGTATTGAGATGGCGGTTATTTTACTTAACATAACTGACGGAAGGCAGATGCATGGGTAAGGGAAAGCTGTATGGAATAGGGATAGGTTCAGGAGATCCCGATTTTATTACATTAAAGGGGGCTAAGACGATTAAAAGCGTCGATCATATATTTGTCCCCCGCTCGAGCGAGAAAGCGGAAAGCTTGGCGGAAACAATAGCTTTTGATTTTTTGAATGACGATCAAAAAGTCATAGAGCTTACTTTCCCGATGACTAAGGATGCGACGGTATTAGACGAAAATTGGAAAAAAGCGGCGACTCAGATAAATGATAAATTGATGAAAGGCCAAGACATAGCCTTTTTAACACTTGGAGACCCTTCTTTATACAGTACTTTTTCATATCTTTCCAAATCACTTAAAAAAATAGATAAGGACGCTGTGATAGAAGTCATTCCCGGTGTCAGTTCGCCTTTTGCTTGTGCGGCTGCTGCTGGTGTCACCCTGGCGGAGGGAAGACAAAAAGTAGCTATTATTCCGATGGATGACGACCATGAAAAAATGGCGAGGACAATAGATGACTTTGATACGATTGTCATACTCAAAATCGGAAGACACTTAGAAAAGTTATTAGAACTGGTGGAAAGTAAGGGGTTGGAGAAGACTTGCATCATCATCAAATCAGTAGGCCTTCCTGAAGAAATCATATTAAAAGACATGAGCGAAGCTAAACATAACGAGAATCTAGGCTATTTCTCGACCGCGATAATCAAGAAGGAGTTTGATCAGTGATAGTCCATTTGATAGGAGCCGGTCCGGGAGACCCTGAACTTATAACTGTAAAAGCAAAAAAAATAATTGAAAAAACTGATGTGATCATATATGCAGGTTCGCTCATCAACCATGAAATATTAGAGTTAAATGAAGCTGCGATCACTCATGACAGCGCTTCGTTAAGCTTGGATGAAGTGGCGGATATATACAAAAGCGCTAAAAGTGAAGGTAAAGATGTGGCTAGGCTTCACTGCGGAGACTTAAGTTTTTATAGCACGATCCAGGAACAAATAGATATATTAAG
>JAUVQW010000066.1 GCA_030597945.1 Actinomycetes bacterium | reverse complement strand
TTTACCTGGATATCCACTATCCAGTTAGTATCGACAAGCCTTGTCGCCTTTGCTATCGCTTATCTGATATCGATTTCCGAAAAATCAAAAAAAGCATCCAGGGACGTTTTCGCCTGGCTAGGAGCCGGATTTCTTGGCCTGTTTTTCTCCGTAACTGAATGGTTTTCAGTCCATGAAGCGGTAGCACCTTACAGTGGCAAAGTCTTCAACTATTTCGGTCTTCAAAGTGTTAAAGATTCTTATTGGGATCTTCTTATCTTTAGCATCTATGTATTTGCGGCAGTGGCCGTATGGTTCTTCATAAAAAAAGATCTGTATCAATTCGAGCTATCAAAGCTATATTTATTGATCGGTGTTCTATTACTGTCTATCGGGTTAATCTTAGATACGGCGGGATCGGGGATTTTCTTTGTCGTGTGGGAAGATAGTTTTAAACTTCTGGGTTTCTTCTTTATCCTCTCTTCATTCTTGGGAAACCTTATCTATAGGTTGGATAAGACTGTAAACGGCGAAGCTTAGAATCAGCCCGCACCGCCGCCTCCGCCGCCTCCTCCTCCGCCTCCGCCGCCGCTAAAACCGCCGCCGAAGCCACTTCCAGAACTGCTTGAACTCATGGCTGTCGAAACAGATTTGGATAAACTTGAAAATGAACCACTGACCTCAGAAAGACTATCGAATCCGCCAAGTCCATGAGATGAGTGAATCCACACAGGGCCTGCGTATAGCCCCTGCTCGGTATCGGGAACAACTATTTTTAGCTGGCGAATGACTTCTTTAGCCACTCCGAGTGTAACTGCGTAGACTAGATAATGTTCCCAGATCTCCATAGAATTGGGAATCGCCTCATTGATATTGGAAAAATGTTTTAAATATCGTCTAAACGCTTTCCACTGCGCATAATGGAGCGCACCCTCCCTTGACCTTCTCCTGTAAAGTGGTGATGCTATGGCTTGCAATACTCCCAAGAAAATCGAAACGATCCCCGCCACAATATTTTGAGAGATCAAGAAACCACCAATGATCGCCACGGCGACGCCGATGCTCATATTAAAATACATCAGCCTGTTTCCGGTTGTCTCTAAAAGAGCATATGTTTTCGCTTCCCTTTTTACCGCCTTTTTCCACTTGTTCAAAAAATGCTTAAAAGTCGTCGGTTTCTTCTTTGCGAATTTTTTTATCTCATCCATAGTGACCCGGTCTCCATCACCGATATCTCCGATAAAAAAATCTATAAGGCTACTCTCAAACGATTCCGGCGCTTTTTCGAAGGCTTCGTTTCTTTCGATCGTATAGTTATTTCGCCCTTTTCCAGATATTGTCTTTGACGAATCACTAAATCTTATATAGCCCTTCCTGGCTACATCCATAAGCGTCGCTGTTAGGGCGTCCATATCCACAGATCCAAAATCCCAAAGATACGCCGTTATCGCCGGCGGATAGTCTTGGGGTAGGTCCCTATAATATTCTCCCTTGAAATCAACTCGATACTCTTTACCAAAATTTAGCCAAAGGACAAAAGCGGCAAATATTGTTATTAATGGAAGAGCAAGTCCAAAAGCGTTCCCGAACCTTTGAAACGTTCTCTTTTGATTTGCTTCCCTTGCCCACTCTTTTTCTTCCTCTAAAATAATTGGAAGTCTCTCGCTGTCGGAAATGAACAGAACGTTTGGCACTAGGGATTTCGGAAAAACTACTCTTCCCTCTACGAATATGTTAGGCCGCAGATTATCCACTTCAAACTTGATAAGCTCACCACTTATGATATCTACCGACCCATTTAAAGGACCATGTCCCCAAGCTCTTATCTCGTTTTTTTTAGCACCATTTGGCAGATAAATGTAGGCTACTACTTTTTCGGTTCTTTTATCCCATCCTTCACCGATCAATTTCCAATAAAACTCGGCGATATCTGAATAAACCTTCACCCCATTTTTGGCACGATATTTTATTGTAAAAGTACGCCGTTCATTTGATGCATTAAAAAACCATTTAGCCGAAACTACCCGGCCCGTCTTAACAGTTTGAACGGTGCCGTTAGCACCCGTTGCCGACTCGTTAAAGACCTTGTCGCCCTCTTGTATAGTCAGATTCGTTATATCATCTGCACCTTCGATAAATACTTCAAAAGTTGCCCACGAGAAATCACCGTCAAAATCAAAAGTCCGTTTCTCGACAAAATCGAATGAGCCATCGTCATCTATACAGACATCTATCTCAACAAGATTAAAATGATAATCTTTAGCCTCAGCTTTTGCCGCCACTAAAAAAAGAAATAAAAAAACTATAAATACGGTAAGAAATATAAGAGTTTTGAATCCAAAAAAGTTGTTATTTTTTTTTGAAACCATCGATTCATTCACGTTTGCTCATTACCTACTAAGATTCAATCTCTTAGTAATAATTTAAGTCATGTTGTTTAATTTCATCGAATAATTGGCAGTTAAACTTAAGAACTTACTAGATTATCATATAACCAAACATTCGATATCCTTCATAAAAAGGATGGGCCGTGGATAGTTTTTTTAATTTGATCTTTTTCATAATCATATTAAGTTTTCTTATTCCTATTATCCAAAGGCGGATGATGTTGGGAAGGCGCCTCAGACTGATCAGCCAGTTGGAAAAGAAACATGGTTCTCGGCTTATAACACTCATTCATAGACAGGAGGCGCTTAATCTACTTGGTATACCGCTTGTCAAATATATCGACATAGATGACTCCGAGCAGATATTAAGAGCGATACGGCTAACCGATGAAGAGGTTCCGATCGATATTCTTCTTCATACCCCCGGTGGTCTTGTACTAGCTTCAGAGCAGATCGCCTTTGCTTTGTTAAGACATAAAGCAAAAGTGACCGCTTATATCCCCCATTATGCAATGTCCGGAGGAACACTTGTCGCCATGGCCGCCGATGAGATTATCATGGACCACGACGCTGTTCTCGGACCGGTCGATCCACAGATAGGCGATCCATTAAGGGGATCCTATCCGGCAGCATCGGTCTTAGCAGCACTCAAGCAGAAAAATCCCAACAGGGACGATACTACACTTGTGCTTGGAAATATTGCCGAAAAAGCCATTACACAGATGACTGAGACAGTATTTCTTCTCTTAAAAGATAAGATGAATGAAACAGAGGCAAAAAAAGTGTCGGCTCTGCTTACAACCGGTAAATGGACACATGACTATGCTATTTCTCCCGAGCAAGCAATCGAGTTTGGTCTAAATGTGAAAACGGGACTACCGGTGGAGATATACGAATTGATGGACCTCTATCCCCAACCGCAAAAAAGACCATCGGTAGAATACATCCCTACGCCTCATTTTCCAAGAGAGAAAAGACGCTAACGTTTATTCTTCCATCTCACAAGTGACATCGATCCCCCCACGAGTGTTATACCTCAGGTTTACCTTTAGCTCTTTTGGTATGAGCAGTTCTTTAATATCCTTATAGATTCTATCTGTAGCTTCTTCTTGATATATTCCGACATTTCTAAAAGAGATCAAGTAATATTTAAGCGATTTTAACTCTACTATTCTATCGTTTGGTACATACTCGATTACTATCCTGCCATAATCCGGAAGTCCGGAGTAAGGACAGACAGCGGAGAACTCGATAGTATCAATAGTTATCTTCTGCTTCCTTCCATTATAAGGAAGCGTCTCCAAAGCACCTGTATCTATGGCGCTCTCATCAAGAAAATCGTATCTTCTTCCCTCAGCTTTAGGCATGTTTATAGGGTAGCGGGTAACTGGTAGCGGGTAAAGTAAAAAATCGGCAGCTCTCTATCCCCTCAGCTTTACGTACTTTTCTCATACTCCAACGGATCAGAAATACCGGCCTCTTTGAATCCTTTTAATCTTAACCGGCATGCCGGACACTTTCCACACGCCGGACGCCTACCTTCATAGCAGGTATGAGATAAAGCTAGGGCATCAAGACAGTCTAAATTCACTGCTAACTCCACCGTCTGCGCCTTCGAGAGGTGCATCAGCGGGGTTCGGACAAAGAATTCTCTGTCCATAGCCAAGTCGACGGTCTTATTAAAAGACTTTGTAAATAACTCCCGACAATCAGGATATCCCGAATAATCTTCTTCACTGGCTCCGATGACGATATCGAAAGCACCGCTTTCATAGCCGATGATTGAAGCATAGGTGAGGAAAAGAAGGTTCCTGCCGGCAACAAATGTTGTCGGCAACTCACCATCCTCTTCGATTTCGACAGAAGAATCGGTAAGCGCATTGCTGGTTAGATCACTTAGATTACTAAGCTCAACAATGGATTGGTCCACCTCAGCAAGTTTTGCAATTTTTTCAGATTGTTCGATCTCGATTTTATGACGCTGACCGTAATCAAATGTAATAGCGGTAACGCTTTTAAATCTGTCCTTCGCCCAATAAAGGCAAGTCGTCGAATCTTGTCCCCCGGAAAAAACGACTATTGCTTTATCGTTCATGGTCTATTATTAGATGCTCGATTTGTTTTTTTCTTATTTCCAATCAATGAGTTCTTACTCCCTTATGCCTAACGTCTGACTGCCTCAATCCTCATTTAATTCCCCAGATCTTATGCATCTGCAAGCTTAGCTTCCATTGCTTTGGGTTATTGGATACAAACTTTTCACAGAACCTAATATTCTCGTCCCTTTCATCGGGTGAATCGATCGGCTGCAAAAAATGGGGAGTATTTGGTAAATATCTCTTTGGCATATCCCCGGACTTTGTTAAAACTTTCACTTCACTTATCTTGTTAGGATCCAGTCCGGTGACAATATTTTTTCTTTTCGGCGACACCGTTATATGATCAAAATCGATCTCAGTGACAATAGTTCCGTTGGTCTCTAATTGAATACGGTATCCCTTACTTCTTAACTCTATAATAAGTTTTTCTAAGATCACTTGATCATGAATCAGCGGCTCTCCGCCTGTTAACACTACCCATCCACATTCTGGTTCCAGCTCGCTAACACGACAGACTATCTCGCGCACAGTCATTAACTTGTGATCACTTGTCTCGGTATCGCAGAACCAGCAATCGACATTACAACCTGAAAGCCTGATGAAATGGCTTTTCTCTCCGGTCCTTACGCCTTCACCTTGCCTGCTGTGAAATATTTCGTTTACCGGCAAAAAGTCGCCGCGCACTCCGGTGTCTCCCATACTATGACCTTACTAATCGGATATAATTTTGCCGCTTCATCAAACATATACTCGGCAATATTTTCAGCCGTGGGTTGAGATATGATCTCATTTAAATATTTATGATCCGGCAATATCTGGTCCAAATCATTTTTAACATCTGTAAAATCAAATCCTATGCCATTATCTAGGCCTTCGACTTTTATGTGGAACTCCACTTCCCAACGATGGCCGTGAAGTTCAGCGCAATCGCCTTTGTAGTTCTCCAATTTATGAGCTGCGTCAAAATGTCTTTTAATAATCAGTTGCCTATTACCCATATTTCCCCTCAAAAGATATTAGTAAATAATAACAACATTTCGAGGCCTTTTAAACACATCGAAGATCAAACAACCCATTACTGAAAACGATTGTCTCATTCATCGAAAAGAAAAAAGATAGACTCCCCGGATTTGGAGAGCCTATCCACAATAAGATAAACAGTTTAACGTCCTGTTTAGGACTTGGGTCTGCACCCTGATTCACAGTGTGCGACACGCGGAATAATAAACCTTTTCATATAAAACACCTCCCTTAGCGGATATAGTGTATAAAGCAATCTATAGTAATTTCTCTATCCTCGTCGTAAGATTTTCTTCGCTGATCCCACCTACCCATGTGTCAACTATCTGTCCATCGCTATCTATAAAAAAAGTAGCGGGAATCCCGTTAACATTATAGGCGTCGGCAATACTTCCATTATCAAGACCGATATGATAGTCCATGCCCGAGCGTTTAGAAAAAGTCTTAACTTTATCCTCGCTATCGTTTACAGCTACACCCAAAAACTCGACATTATCGTCATATTTCTTTGCCGTACTACCTAGAAGTGGAGATTCTTCCCTACATGGCCCACACCATGAAGCCCAAAAATTTAATACAACTGGCTTACCTTTGAGATCACTTAGACGGACTTCTTTTCCCGATAAAGAAACCAATTTAAAATCCGGTGCAACGCTCTTATTTGTTGAAGTGGGCAGTGACGCTGAAAAATCGGTACTTCCCATCAGCGTCACTCCGCCAACAATAAGTGCTGCGAAAAAAATCGCCGATATTATCCATATCTTCTTACTCGTATTCAAAATTAACCACCTCAAATTAACTAAACGATGAGAAAGTAGGTGAATCCAAGAACTGCTCCGAATATGATATGTCCTACTATCATTCCAGCCGGAGTCGCCTCTCCTCTGTTTATTGCAAAAAATCCCGGAGCGGTCATAGTGCCAGCTTTAACAGCCGGATGAA
>JAUVQW010000012.1 GCA_030597945.1 Actinomycetes bacterium | reverse complement strand
GGTGATTATAATAATGATGGAAAAACGGATTTTGCCATTTTTTACGGGTATTTTGCTGAGCGTGATGTGAGAGCTTTTGTTTTTCCATCGAACGGTAAAAAGTTTCTGGCTTCACAAGAATGGTGGCATGCGGGACCCGGTAATTGGGATTGGAAATCTTCTGTCTCACTTAGTGGCGACTTGGACGCGGATAACATTGACGATCTTATCATCTTTACCGGATATCCTGGTAATAGCTCGACGATAGATATCTTTACTTCAAACGGTATCGGAAGTTTTATTGTCTACGATTCATGGTGGAAATCGGGACTTGGTAATTGGAATTGGAAGTCATCGAAGATCGCGTATGGAGACTTCAATAATGATGGCCTCGGTGATCTAGTCATACTGTATGATTACAAAGATTCAAGGAGTGCTGTATTTATCTTTAGGTAAGCGCTTAGAAATTGACCGAATGTGCTTGGCTGACTATCCCTTTTAAAACATCTACTACTTGGGGATCGAACTGAGAACCAGCGCTTTTTTGAAGCTCTTCAAGTGCCTGCCAGGGTTCTTTTCCAATTCTATAAGGCCTATCCGAGACGATTGCGTCATAAGCGTCTGCAACGGATAAAATACGGGCGCCAAGGGGGATTTTTCTTCCGTGTTCATCATCTATATAGTGATCGTGATGGGCCAATACTAATGGTACAGAATGTTTTAGTATCCCACCGGCCAGCTCAATTAGTTTTGCACCTCTTTCGGTATGTTCATCGACTAATATTTTCTCATCCTCAGTCAAGTCAACGGATTTATTTATCAGGTCGATGCCTATCTCTACTTTTCCGATGTCATGCAAGAGGGCTGCGGCTCGGATATTCTCGATCTCATCATCATTTAGAAGCATAGCTTCTGCGATCTTGATACTTAATTCCGCCACCCTTATGGAGTGGCTCTTTGTGAGGGGATCACCGCTCTCAAGATATTTTGACAGGATCTCCAAGACACCGATATAAGCGATCTTCAATTCCTCGATCTTCTCTTCTTTTTGTTCAGAAAGTGTTCCAACTAGTATGGCCGATAAAGTAAGAAAGCCTCCCCAGATTGCCAGAGCGCTGATAAATTCGGATAGGGTCTCATAATTTGATTGCCAGCCGTTAAGCGTTAACGCGTAAAGGAAAGTAAATAATATACTGGCAAAGGCTGTCATCACTGCTTTTCTTCTGCCAAGATAATATCCAGCGATAAAAACAGGAAGATAATAAAAATTCAAGAAAGGTATCTTGTCGGTAACCAGATGATGAGTCGCTGCAATAGAGGTAAGTATTATACCTACTATAAATACTTCAAAATTGTCGAATACAACTTTTTTATACTTTTCCATTACATCCTTTAAATAAATTGATAACGAATCATAGATATAAATATAGTTTAATATCGGTTATATACTTGAAAAACTTAATATTTTATAAAAAAATAATCAAAGTAGCCATTTAGACGGCAAGCAAGGTTAAAAAATATGGGATTTCTTTTAAAGTCAGCAGTCATAGATTAAAATGATGAGCTATATGCTTCATATCTGGAGGATAGATGAGCGATAAGTATCAACCGGGCGATATCGAGAAAAAATGGCAAGATAAGTGGGATGAAGAGAGCCTTTACAGTGCGATCGAGGATGATTCTAGAGAGAAGAAATATATCTTAGAGATGTTTCCTTATCCATCAGGTGACCTTCATATGGGTCACGTCCGAAATTACGCTATTGGTGATGTCATTGCCCGTCATAATTCTATGAGGGGATATAATGTCCTGCATCCGATCGGTTGGGATTCATTCGGTCTTCCTGCAGAAAATGCCGCTATCAAGAATAACAGCCATCCCAAAACATGGACTTATATGAATATTGAGAGGCAACGCCACCAGATGAAACAGCTTGGCCTCAGTTACGATTGGGAACGGGTTGTTGTCACATCTGACCCTGAGTATTACGGATGGGGCCAATCCATCTTTCTTAAATTCTACAGAGAGGGTCTAGTCTATAGGGCCAAGTCCAAGGTCAATTGGTGTCCATCATGTGCTACAGTGCTTGCCAACGAGCAAGTAGAAAACGATCTTTGTTGGCGTTGTCACTCTATAGTCGAGATGAAGGAACTTGAGCAATGGTTTTTTAAGATAACCGATTACGCTGAAAGGCTGCTTCATGATCTAGAACTTCTAACCGGTTGGCCCGAAAGGGTAAAGGTGATGCAGGAGAACTGGATCGGTAAGAGTGAAGGTGCGATGGTGGACTTTCCTCTTGAGGATGGTTCGGATACCATTTCAGTTTTTACTACTAGGCCAGACACGCTATTCGGCGCAACCTTTTTTCTTCTCTCTCCTGAACACAAATCTGTTGCCAAGATCATCGAAGGTTCGGATCGGGAAATTGAGATAAAGGATTTCGTTAGACGTGTATCTTCAAAGAGCTCTGTCGATAGAATATCAAGCGATTTTGAAAAAGAAGGGATCTTTACCGGAAAAAACGTGATCAACCCGGTCAATAAAGAAAAAATTCCTATTTGGTTAGCGGACTACGTTTTGATGGGATATGGAACGGGTGCCGTTATGGCAGTTCCGGCTCACGACCAGAGAGATTTTGAGTTTGCCAATAAATACGGACTTCCAATAAACGTTGTAATCGAACCGATCGATTCAAAATCAATGATGGAAGATATGGAAGAAGCTTTTACCGAGGACGGAGTTTTAACAAATTCAGGCCCTTTTAACGGTCTTTCAGTTAGCAAAGCCATACCTAAGATCACTCATTGGTTAAAAGAAATGGAATACGGTAAGGCTTCAACGACTTACAGATTAAGGGATTGGTTAATATCGAGACAGAGATATTGGGGTAATCCCATACCGGTAGTATATTGTGACGATTGCGGAATCGTTCCCCTTGATGAAAGGGACCTACCAGTAATATTACCAGATGATCTTGACGTGTCTAAGGGAGAGACCCTTAGCACGAAAGAATCATTCTATAAGACTAAATGTCCAAAATGCGGTGGGTCTGCAAGGCGAGAAACTGACACGATGGATACGTTTACCTGTTCTTCTTGGTATTTCCTGCGCTTTTGCAGCCCCCATACTGAAACCGGGCCATTCGATCCTAAGAGGGTAGATTACTGGATGGATGTAGATCAGTATATCGGAGGTATTGAGCATGCGGTCCTCCATCTTCTTTATGCTCGCTTTTTCACCAAGGTCTTTTCAGACATGGAACTGATGTATGCTGTGGAACCTTTTCAGAACCTTTTAACGCAGGGAATGGTGAAACTCGACGGGGCGACGATGTCTAAGTCCCGCGGAAACGTCGTCTCACCGGAGGAGATAATAGATAATTACGGTGCGGACACCGCCAGGATGTTCATTCTTTTTGCTGCTCCTCCCGAGAAGGATCTGGAGTGGAGCCACGAGGGAGTAGAAGGGATATATCGGTTCCTTAATCGCTTGTGGCGTTTTGTGGATGACAATATTGATTTGTATAAAGAGGAAGCAGGCGTTGATAATGCGTCGCACTGGAGGGGTCTAATCGAGTTAAAAAAACAGGGAAGGCCTACACCTGATTTTAGTGATGATGATCAATATCTTCTGCAGACCCTTCATTCGACTATAAAAAAAGTATCCATGGATTTTGAGCGCCATAATTTTAATACATCCATCAGTGCCATTATGGAGCTGGTAAATGCCGGCTACTTATATACCGGAAAGATGAATAAGGATAAGAGAAATAAACGGCTCATAAAAGACCTATTGGAAAATTTGCTACTTCTTGTCGCACCGCTTGCGCCTCACATAACTGAGGAGCTTTGGGAATTATTGGGAAATGAATTCAGCATTCATAGAAGAGCGTGGCCGGTATTCGATAATGACTTAGCTATTAGCGATGAGGTTACTGTAGTCATTCAAGTCAACGGAAAGCTAAGAGATAAGCTTATCATTACCCGTGGGGCAAGTGAGCAAGAAGTTGAAGAACTGGCGCTTGCGTCAGAAAAAATAGTTAATCAATTAAATGGACTTGAAATAAAAAAAATCATCATCGTACCTGACAAGCTTGTAAATATTGTAGCAAAGTAATAGCCAGGCTAAAAAAAATGAGATAATGATTAAAAAGAGATCAAATATTGGCGGCAACGGTCTTGGAAAAAAAGGCGAACGGCTTGCTGCTCGCCACCTTCAAAGACAAGGTTATCGCATCATCGAACGCTCTTATCGATGCGCGATTGGCGAGATAGATTTAATCGCCAAAAAAGGTGATTACCTAGTCTTTGTGGAGGTAAAGACTAGAAGCGATGAAAAGTTCGGTAAGCCGTTTGAATCGGTGGATGAAAGAAAACAAACTAAGATAAGAAAGATTGCCGATCAATATTATTCAAATCTAAGAGATAAGAACATCACTTGTCGTTTTGATGTCTTATCTATCGAGGTAAAAAGAAATATCCACTCGATAGATCACATCGAGAACGCATTTATGTAGGGATGCGAAGAGCATAAAGCAGTCAACAGATTCGAGCTGCCGATCTTAAATTGTATTCGCTATAAAAGTTCATGTCATACTTTTCAATTAAAGAAATTTAAGATCGGTTAAATATGGAGTGGTCGAGTTTACTCGATACAATCTATAGATAGAGCAAGCCCTGTAGTCACGTACTTTGCTTTTTCCATAATTCTTTCTTTTACGGTTCTTGAATCTGCTTTCAGTTTTCAGCTCTCTGCCCTTCGCGCTCTACCCATCAAAAAAATATTGTATAAAGATGTTATCGATGATAAAATGTCAGTTGTTCAGGCAAGTACAGAGATGTGATGATAGTTATTAATATATCTGTTGAAACGCTTGTCCTATCAGTGTTCAACAGTTTTTTTATAGGTGATTATATGACAAGGAAAAAGATAAGATTTGAGTAGAACTGACATTTTCAAAGCTAGTGAAAATATTAAAAAAAACCATGACCCTCACTCGCGGATATGGCAATATCAGCCATGTTGTTGCGGTGGGGGTGTATAATTATCTAGGATTTTTTAGGATCCGGAAACGACTAGAGTAAACAGGAAAGATTTAAAAAGAGAGGAAGTCATGGCAAGGAAAAAGACAAAATTTTATGTAGCTATAGCGGTCATCATAGGCGTGATGGGTGCCCTTCTCTACTTTACGACGACCAGTAGTGCCGTTTACTACATGAAACCGAGCGAGTTGATATCGAAGGTAAAAAACGATAAGGCGATCCATGAAGACCGAGTGAGAATCGGAGGGTTGGTCGTCGACGAAGAGCTCGAAGGCGACAACGTCGGTCGAAAATGGGAATTTCACTTAACCGATGAGCGAGGCGACGTCAAAAATAAACTGGTAATGGTAAACATGGAAAATGCTAAAAAAAGTGAGACGATAAAAATAAAGTACGATGGTATAGTTCCCGACACGTTCAAGGCCGGAGGCATGGCGATAGTAGAAGGAAAATATAACGAAGACGGCGAATTTATCGCCGATCAGTTGATTGCAAAATGTCCGTCAAAGTATGTAGACGTAAAACGGCCTGATCAGGTCGAGGAGGGCATTTAATACTGTGGCAAGGAAAGACTATAAAATTTTAGGAAAGGTTTTTATATAGATGGTCCCACTCCTAGGGTATTTAACGTTAGTCTCGACGATGATAGTCTCGCTGTATGTAGCAATAATGTCGCTTGTCGGGGTGAGGCTAGGTAAGAAATCGATGATAGCGAGCGCAGAGAGAGCGGCTATTTCGATCGGTGTCTTGGTGATCATTTCATACAGCACCCTCTTGTACTCCTTTCTGGCCAGAGATTTTTCAGTAAAATACGTTTACGAGTACTCCAACCGCGCGCTATCCACAATATATACGATCTCGGCTACTTGGGCTGGCAATAATGGCTCACTACTTATGTGGGCCACATTTCTAGGTATCTATGGTGCTATTGTAATAATCCAGAACCAACACAGAAACAGAGAGTCGATGCCTTATGTGACGACTATCCTTGCGTTGATAGTCTTTTTCTTTACCAGTCTTATGGTATTCATCTCGAATCCTTTCGAGAGACTGCCCATAGTCCCGGCTGACGGGCAGGGGCTAAATCCGATGCTACACAATCCTGGCATGTATCTTCATCCACCGACGACATATCTGGGATATGTAAGCTTTGCAATCCCTTTCGCTTTTGCCATGGCTGCGATGATCAGCGGAAAACTTGGTGATATGTGGATCAGGACAACGCGTAGATGGATCATATGGGGTTGGTTTTGGTTGACTGTCGGTAATCTTGTCGGTGCATGGTGGGCTTATTACACATTGGGATGGGGCGGATACTGGGGCTGGGATCCGGTCGAGAACTCATCGTTTATGCCGTGGCTTGTCGCATCAGCGTTCATGCATTCAATAATGATCCAAGAGAAGAAAGGCATGTTGAAGATATGGAACATGGCACTTGTCACGTTGACATTTTCGCTAACGATTTACGGTACTCTGATCACCAGAAGCGGTATCGTCAATTCGGTCCACACGTTTTCACAGTCGGGCCTAGGTCCGTACCTTGGTGTGTTCCTTTTTATAACACTTGCCTTTGGTTTTGGCATGCTGATATATAGATTGCCGCTATTAAAGTCTGATAATGAGTTGGATTCTATAATCTCGCGGGAGAGTGCTTTTCTCTTTAACAATATCGTATTGCTAGGAATGACTTTTATGGTCCTTTGGGGGGTAACGTTTCCGTTTATCTCTGAGGCCGTGACCGGAAGCAAGATAACAGTGGGAGCACCTTTCTATAACCAGATGGCGGTACCGCTTGGTATGGTACTTCTGTTTTTGATGGGCTTTGGTCCCTTGATAGCATGGCGAAGGGCTACCGTAGCAAATTTAAGAAAGAACTTTATGTATCCACTTGGAGCGGCGATGATCGCCATTCCCACAATTGCTGCAATCGGCGTCAGGAATCCGTGGGTACTGTCCGTATTAGTGCTCTGCGTCTTTACCTTGGCTACCATTATCTTTGAGTTTTATAGGGGCACTAGTGCTCGCCATCGTATGACCGGTGAGGATATACTGACATCTTTTACAAACCTAGTTTGGAGAAATAAGAGAAGATATGGCGGCTATATAGTACATATAGGGCTGGTCATGGTCTTTTTTGCGATAGCGGGCGGACCTTACAAGATCGAAAAGGACGTAACGATGAAACCGGGAGACGTTGCCTCTATTGGATCTTACAGTATTAAGTATATTGAATCAAAAGAGTTTGAAGACGCGGAAAAGGCAACTCAAGCAGCCGTCATGACGATATTTAGAGGGGATCGTGAGATTGAGACGATCACGCCCAGAAAAGAATTATATAGCAGTGCACAAATGGACCAGCCTTGGACAAGAGTAGGGGTTAGGTCAAATCTTAAGGAAGATATATATATAATTCCGTCAGGCATCGATGCCGATGGGACTGGAGGATTCACGTTGATAATAAATCCTCTCATGCAATGGTTGTGGGTGTCCGGATTTGTAGTATTCCTTGGAACGATGATCGCGTACTGGCCGGATCCAACCGAGAAAAGAAGATTAGCAGCTATCTATGCCAGGCAGGAGGCCATAAGTGAAGCATAAAAAATCGATATTAATAGTATTAAGCGTTATGTTTATATTGAATATTGCTATGACACAGGTTGCTTTGGCTGAAGATAGCCCAGAACTCAAGGCGATAGCAAATGATTTCATCTGTAACTGCGGTTGTAACGAAAACTTAAAGGATTGTGAGAGCGAGACTTGCAGTACGAGCGCTAACTTAAAAGAAATTATCGCAAAGATGATCGATGACGGCGAGCCCAAGGCAGAGATCGCTACATTTTTAAGGACAAATTACGGTGATCAGCTGCTTGCCGCTCCGCCGAAAGAAGGCTTTAATTGGATGGCTTACGCGACACCGTTCATCCTCGTGATAGCTGGAAGTATCGGCCTTACCGTAGTCTTGTTGGGCTGGGTTAAAAGAAATAAGGCAAGCGAAGCACTTATCGAGAAAGATAAATCAGACCCAAAAAGCGCCGATAGTTCTATCGATGATAAATACAAAGATAAATTAAAAGATGATCTTGATGATCTGGAGTGGTAGTTAATGGATACTAGTCTCTTTTTTGGATATGTAACTTGGTTGATAATCATGGGTGGCGGTGCGATCTTTGTAATGCAGCCGTTTCTTAGGAGGAGTCCAAAGAACTTATTTGAGAATTACTATGAAGAGACACCTTTAAGCACTCTTCACGCAAAAAAGGACGCGCTATATCAATCAATTAAAGACGTAGAGTTCGATTTTAAGACAGCCAAGCTTTCAGAGGAAGATTATGGTGCGATCAGAGACAAGCTGGAGAGGGAAGCGGTAGCTGTTCTAGAAGAAATTGATAGTAAAGAGGGCAAGGGTAAAAAGAAGAACCTGGGGTCTATATCAAAGTCGGCGAAGCAAAAGGTTCCGGGTGTAAAGTGCCCTCATTGCGGCGAGAAGAATAATAATAATTCTAAATTCTGTATTGGTTGCGGCAGCGCCATAAATGAGCTTACTTGCCAATCCTGTGGTTTTGAATATAAGATTGATGACAGTTTTTGTCCAGGATGTGGCGAAAAGCTGGCCATTAAAAAGTAATGCTGCAAATATAAATATTGAATAAATCGCCGCGTCGTTTAATTGGCGATTTTTTATTTCGAAAGATCAGAAAAGTTGGGTGGATGTTGTAAGTGGAAGATATCGAGATAAAAGTAAGCGGACTAAAGAAAGACTTTGGAAGAAGAAAAGTCTTAAAAGGAATTGATTTTTCTTTAAAAAAGGGTGGTTTTTTAAGCGTCTTTGGTCCTAACGGTGCCGGCAAGACAACGATGGTAAAAATACTCTCGACTCTTGAAGCCCCGACAAAAGGCGATGTAACGATAGCGGGGATCGACTTGATGGCGGACCCGATCCCGATAAAGAAAAAGATCGGACTTATATCTCACAATCCGCTTCTCTACGGTGATCTGAATGCTCACGAGAACCTAAGATTTTATGGAGTTCTTTATAAGGTCGACGATCTGGAGAGTCGAATCGACGAACTTCTTGATAGGGTCGAGTTAAGTAATCGCAGATATGACTATGTTAGAACATTTTCCCAAGGAATGACGCAAAGGCTGGCTATCGCAAGAGCTCTCATCCACAAGCCGTCCATACTATTTCTCGATGAACCTCACATCGGGCTTGATCCCCACGCCGTAGATATACTGGATGGTCTCCTGGATGATATCAGGGCGGAACATACTTTTGTGATGGTCACTCACAATCTCGAAAAAGGCCTCACTTTATGCAGCCAAGCAATGATCTTAGATGGCGGGAAGATTGTCTTTTTTGAAGAAAAAAATGATATTAAAAGAAATAAGTTTGAAGCTATTTACAAGAAGTCCGTAAAAGGAGAGGTCGTATAATGACTTCATTTTCACAGATATGGACTATCTTAAAAAAAGATCTGATTCTCGAACTTAGGACGAGAGAGATGTTGATCTCGATGTTCCTGTTTGTCATGTTGACGATGGTAATATTTAATTATTCCTTTAGCGCCGATCGTAACGATTTAACTGCTTTTGGCGGCGGACTGCTTTGGATAGCCTTCATCTTCACTGCGCTACTGGGACTGAATCGTTCTTTTGCCCATGAGAAAGAGGGCGGTTGTTTAGATGGATTGCTCCTTAGCCCGATCGACAGGTCGCTGATATATACTTCAAAGGTACTTAGTAATTTTATTTTTCTTTCTATTATTCAGATCATCACCATTCCGATATTTACAATCTTTTTTATAAGATATAATTATTTTCCAATGATCGTTCTATTCATATTGGGGATATTTTTAGGTAATTTGGGCATCGCCTCCATCGGTACTTTTGTTACAACTCTTGCCATTAACACTAAAAGAAGAGATCTTTTAGTACCGATTTTAGGGCTGCCGCTGATGATGCCCATACTTTGGCTGGCGGTGACGATAAGCGGGAATATTATGGCTGGTCCGCTAGGACCAAATACATTAAAAGAAGTGGTAAGAGCAGTGCAAATACTGGCTTTATTTGATATAGTATACTTTGTAGCCTCATATGGGTTATATGATTTTGTGATCGGAGAGTGATAGAGTTTTGAGTTTAAAAATAGGTGGATTTTATTTCTATCTGGTAACGGCTTTTCTTCTAACAGTAGCAGGTCTTATTGGTACTTTCTTTTTAACACCTCTTGAAGTAAAACAGATCGGTTTCAGTCAGAAGATATTCTATTTTCATGTGCCGATGGCGGCGACCTCAGCGGTAGCGTTTGGAGTCACGCTTCTTGGGTCGATAGCGTACTTGATGAAGGACTCTAAAAATCTATACAGAAAGGCCATCAGGCTTACAAAAGCGACAGCTATCGCTACAGTCATAGCTTTTGCGTTAAGGATAACCTTTAATATCATGGGGATTGAAGTCCTTGGCGGTATAGATGTCAGATTAATCTTGCTTATTGCCAGCATCTCTCTTATAACCCTGGTCCCTGTGTTTTGGTTTTTTGCCTTTCTCACAAGAGAGAATATGGATACGTGGGCTTCGGTCGGAGCTGAGATCGGACTATTGTTTGGATCTATGCTGCTTGTCATGGGTATCCTGTGGACAAGGGTTACTTGGACGGTCTGGTGGACATGGGATCCACGGCTTACGAGCTATCTGCTTGTCATGCTCCTTTATTCAGGGTATTTCGTTCTACGATCGTCTGTAGACTCAGCACACCAGAGAGCCAGATACTCGGCAGCGCTGGGAATCGTAAGTTATATTGCGGTCATCTTTACAATGATTTCTACAAGAGTACTAAGATCTGCGCATCCGGTCATTTTTACGCTTAGCGATCCTGGCGTCGAGTCATCCATGTTGATCACTTTCATCGTCGCAATGTTCGCGATGATAGCGCTATTTGGAGCTATGATAATCGTTAAAGTAACGATAAATAATTTAAGGGAGCAGATCGAAGACATGAAAGATCAGCTAGGAGGATAGCTTATATGTTACAACTACCTGACCATATAACCATAAAAACAGCGGCACCTTTTGTCATAGGCGCCTATATAGGGGTATGGCTTATCGCCACGTTATATTTGAGTGTGCTTGACTCCCAGATAGTAAAGTTAAAAAGAGAGCTGAGTCTGTTGGCAAATAAAGCATCTAAGGAGCGATCCTTGTTTTCGCTAATAATTTGGATTACGATCGCGACCATTGGCACAGCCATTGCTTATTTTGCCTTTACTTACGGGTCTACAAGTAACGAAGGTTTTATAGACGCGATGCCGATAGCCATATATATATACATAGCTATTTGGACGTTATCGTTTGGCTATTTGCTGTATATCGGTAGAAGACTTTTTAAGCTCTACGGTGAGATGCAGTCTCTAAGTAAGACGATAGGTAACAAATAGGGAAGATAAAAAACGACAGTCTTAAGGTCCGGCCTTCAGCTTTGCCGGGCGGGCATGTAATTATGCACAAAAAAAGGCAAGATCATGGATGACCTGCTGGATCACGAATTTCTTGAAGAATATGCCACGTTTGGTGCTTACAACCATAAGCTTATAGCTGACATCTTATCCGAAGCGATGAGTAGTGCCAGTGAAGATGCTATTAAGATCTTAAGCGTTAAGATATATGCCGAGTTTATCAGTGCGATCGAAGATTTCGCAGGTCTTTGCATAGCGCTCCGAGATAGAGACAAGATGTCGATTCTTGGTTCCTATATGTTTTTTGGCACTAAGTTCAAAGGGCGAAAGATCATAGGGCCTGGACGGTTTTTTAGGGAAGCGATCAGAGTGGACGGAGAGCCAGATAAATTGTTTCATTTTCCCACCCTAGAGGGGCTTGAAGAGAAAGCGTCTCTTGATGAACAAAAGGGTTATGAATCAACTTATACGTTCCTTAAAGAAACGATTTTGATGGCGGCGTCCTGGTACCGGATAGAAAATCGGATGGCGATCGGAACTTACAATAAAACAAAACACGGTTTTGTGGTTACCCGTGGCTTTAATGAGGCATCCCCTTTTTTTGACTCCAAAGGAAGTGAAGCGGCAGTACTATATTCCGAACCATCTACCGCTAAAGATGGCCAGCTTGTGATAAACGGCTCATTAATAGATTCAGAAATCGGTATCAAAGAAGAACTCAGCGGAATCAATAGATTGATGGATGCGACTATAAATTTAATCGAACTTTATCTCGATCTAAGAGATAAGAAATTGGCATAGATAAACTCCCAAGCAATCCTTTTTCCACCTGTCTTGTTTTAGCTTTGATCTCCGGCTTTCTCTGATGACCTTTCGGTCTTCTCAGTTCGCCTCCCTTAGCCATGTTAAGACTTTGGATAATCGAACCACTCGGGAGTTCTATTTAAATATTCCCGAATTATGGGCACGTAAACAATGGTGCAACCCCATTTAGCAGCTATTATCATCATTATTTAAAAAATTTTTGAAATGATTATCTATATAAGAGAAGGCGTCTTCTTTTGTCATTATGTCTTCATTAAGCCTTGCCTCTAAAAGGGCTTTCATGACTTTGCCTACATCCGGTCCTGGCTCTAGATCTAAGTATGACATGACCTCGTTTCCATCGATCGGAGGCCTTATCTTGGCTGATTCCTCCTCTTTCTCAAGGATTTCGATCCGACCATCTAACTCATCTAGGAGGCTTGCAAACTTACGAGATTGAAAAGGGTTTCGAGTCGTGCAATCCGCTCTCACAAGTTTATTGATATCAGCTATCAGAGGATCGCAATCTCTTATATATCTTCTAACGGCACTATCGGCCCATCCTAACCTGTAAGTATGAAAACGCATATGCATCTCGATCATTTTAACTACATCATTGATTAAGGCAGTGGGATACTTAAGTTTCCCTAGTCTTTTTTTTGCCATTTCTGCCCCAACGACCTCGTGGTGATAGAAATGGACTCCGTCAGCTCCCATAGATTTAGTCCGCGGTTTACCAATGTCGTGAAAAAGAGCCGCTAGCCGGAGTGTGAGTTTCGCGGGCACATTATCAAGGACGGTCATTGTATGCTCAAGAAGATCTTTATGGCGATGCTCCGGATCCACGCACGATGCCAGCTCAGAAATCTCAGGTAAGATAATATCGGTAAGACCGGTAGAGACAAGGTAGTTGATACCCTGTGACGGAGATATGCCGGTTAGAAGTTTAGAGAGTTCAGCCTGGATACGTTCATTTGAAACTATCTCCAACCTGTTTTTTATCGTTATTATGGATTCGATGACCTCAGCTGATGGTAAAACTATTAAGGTAGAGACGAATCTCAGAGCCCTCAGCATCCTTAACGGGTCATCATTGAAGCTGTCGTCGGGATCTATCGGCGTTCGCAGTACTCGCTCACTCAGGTCACTTAGGCCATTATATTCGTCTATAAATGTCCCATCGGGCAACTTAAACGCCATGGCATTAAAGGTAAAATCCCGGCGGGAAAGATCTGTTTTAATGTTTGCTTCAAATTCTACGTCTGGTTTTCGACTTTCATCAGCGTAAGTATCGCTTCTAAAAGTAGTTATCTCTGCCTTAAGGCTATTTTTTTCGATACCAATAGTTCCAAATTCGATCCCGATCGTCCAGAGCTCATCAGCGTAGTTTTTGACAAGTTCCATTATCGTCTCAGGGGGAGCGTTAGTGGTGAAGTCAAAATCACCGTGTACTTTACCTAGAAAAGCGTCTCGCACACTTCCGCCGACGACGTAAAGTTCGAACCCTTTTTTTTCGAATATTGAAGAAAGTTCAGCTACCGGAGATTGCTCGAAGAGTAGCTTTCTTGCTTTTGTTATCCGATCGTCGCTATTTAAAAGATGATCATTCGTCATTTAAGTTAGAATTATAGCATTCTTGATAGAGGCAAGAGTCGTAAAGTTACGAAATTAGGTAGATAAAGATGATTGATAGGAGGTGGTGAATGATGGAGATCAAATGGTTGGGGCACGCCTGTTTTTTATTAGAGGCTGATAACGGGATTAGATTGATAACCGATCCGTATGAAAGCGGCGCTTTTAGCGGCGCTATAGGACATCGTCCGGTAACAGAGCGAGCCGACATCGTAACCGTGAGCCATTATCACTTAGACCACTGTCACGCCGATGATGTTAAGGGGGATTACAAGCTAATTGACAAAAGCGGTACTTACAATATAGAAGGAGTGCATATAGAGGGTGTCAAATCATGGCACGATAATAACGAAGGAAAAGTCAGAGGTAAGAATATTATATTTAAGATCAGTATGGATAATCTAAATGTCTGCCATTTCGGTGACTTAGGTCATATTTTAGATGAAGAGGCCCTTGATTCAATAAGGCCTGTTGATATTGCCCTTATCCCAGTAGGTGGGACGTTTACCATAGATAGCAGTGAGGCCGTTAGCATAATTAATATGCTGGATCCAAAAGTCACTATACCGATGCACTTTAAGAACGATAGATGCAGTTTAGATATCGATAGCTTGGATGGATTTATAGATATGTTCAAAAATGCATTAAGACCATCGGGATCGACTTTTTCGATCGACAAAGAATCGTTGCCCGATGAATCCAAAACCGTAATATTGCGGCCGGCACTATAAGAATGACAATAAATATGCTATTTTACATGATATCAAGCTGAGTAGAGACTGAGCGTTAAGTGCTAGAGGATGGGACGTTGCCTTTAGACGAAGGAAGTTAAGCCTACGATTTAGTCTCGCGTCCGCTTCATCGAAGATCCTTTTTTTGATGAGGCAAACAGTCAAAGAGAGGATCAGGTGACGAATCTAAACAAAGAGGCAGGGGCTGTCATAAAAGATTTGACGGTCACCAAAAAAGAGATTGATTGGCAAGAACCTGTCTTAGTCTACGATATTTTAAGGGCACCCAATAGCGCTTTTTTAGAGAGTGTTTCCGGAAGCGAAAGAATAGCAAGATATTCCTTGATTGCCCTCCACCCTCTAATTACTTTTGAAAGCAAAAATGGTCATCAGGGGTTGATTTTTAATAATGAAGTGATTCGAAAATCCGGGGATCCTCTAAAAGAATTATTTAAAATTCTTGATGGTCTTATGACGATAGAACTAGAAGAGACGATGTGCGGTGCTGTCGGTTATATCGGATATGATAGTGCAAGGCATATCGAAAAGATCCCCCAAATCGCCGAAGACGACTTAGCCCTTCCCGATGTTCTATTTTTCATACCTAAGATCACAGTTGTCTTTGACCACCACAGGAAGGTAGCGACTGTATATTCGATTGCCTCCAATAACAACCGTAACCTTGCTGAGCGTGAGTTAAAAAATGTTGAAGACCTTCTTTTGGCAGGTACTCAGCTGAAAGAGGGTGTAATTACCGGAGATAAAGAAGATGTCAAAAAAAGGACTTGTGATTTTAGATCAAATTTTACGAAAGAGGCTTTTGAAGATATTGTGAAAAAGGCAAAGGAATATATTTTTGCCGG
>JAUVQW010000133.1 GCA_030597945.1 Actinomycetes bacterium | reverse complement strand
TTGCGAGAACGTCTCGATGTTGAGGTGGGGGAAAGCATTGATGAGGACTTTATTCTTTCTGCTAACGTGACTCTTTCTTGTGGCTCTATGCCAAAGAAAGATTACTTGATCGATCAAGATAAGGATATTTATAGGCAAAAGATAGCCAGCGCTATTTTTGACGGTTTTAAAAAGTATATATTAAATATTTGAAGTTATCTATTAGCTTACCTATGCTTTCCATCCATTTTACTAAACTATCACTTTAATATGCCGAATATAGAAGAGGAACGTTTTCTAATCTCTTAGGGGGAAAGGCATTTATGGATATTGAGATAATCTTAAAAAAGATGGCGGAGATGAACGCCTCCGATCTACACATAAAGGCGGGCAGGCCTCCATGTATTCGTAAAGACGGTACTTTGACCGTCTTGGATCTTCCCGGCTTTACAAGTAAAGACACTGAAGATATTGCGCTGCAGATAATACCGGACCGGTTGTTGGATAATTTTAAGAGTTTTAAGGAATTGGATTTCGCTTTCGGACTAAGCGGCGTAGGCAGGTTTAGGACTAACATTTTTCGTGAGAGAGGATTTGTCGGTATCGCGATGAGGAGGGTGGCTTCAAAGGTGCCAAGCATGACCGAGCTAGGCCTTCCCGGAGCACTAAAGGGCCTTTCTGAAGAGAAAAGAGGGCTTGTTCTTGTTACTGGAACCGCCGGCAGTGGAAAATCGACCACGTTGGCAGCGATGATAGATCATATCAACCACACGAGAAACAGCCACATAATCACGATCGAGGATCCGATCGAGGTTATCCATAACGATGACAAAAGCATTATCAACCAAAGGGAAATCGGAATTGACTCAGATTCATATGCCGAAGCACTTAGAAATGTGGTTCGCCAGGATCCAGACGTAATCCTTATCGGTGAGATGAGAGATATCGTTACCGTCCAGGCGGCGTTATCAGCCGCGGAGATGGGCACATTAGTATTATCTACTATCCATACAATTGATGCGGCTGAAACGATCAACAGGATAATCGATTTCTTCCCGCCCCATCAGCAGGAGCAAATACGGTTGATGTTGTCATCGACGATCAAGGGGATCGTTTCTCAGAGACTGATACCGAAGATCGGAGGAGGTTTGGTACCTGCCATAGAAGTCCTCGTCGCAACAGGGACTGTCAAAGAATTGATAAGCGAAAATAATATCTCCGGATTAAAAGAGGCGATTGAGGATGGCGACTACTATGGCATGCAATCTTTCGAGCAGCATCTTATCGAGCTATTCCAGGAAGAGCAAGTTTCTCTAGAAGATGCTGTATCAATGGCACATAATGCTCACGATTTTAAGTTGAAGTTGCGGCAAATGGGTCTTGACGATGGACGCGTAGATGGAGATGAACCTGAAAGTTTAGAAGGTGACAATGACCAGAGTCCACTTGCAAGTAGTGCTCAGGTCAGTAGCGGTTACTTAAATAACGAATAATAACGATTGGCTAAATAAGGAGATTAATCACTTTGAATCCCAACGAGAGTTCCCCTAGCAGTAGTTCTGGCAACGATATCGAGATCGAGCATCTTTTAAAGGAGCTCGTAAAAAGAGAAGGCTCCGACCTTCACATCAAGGAGGGTCAACCGCCGATATTTAGGATCCACGGAAAATTAAAGCGATCGGAATTTTCTCCCCTGACTTTTGATGGTATAAAATCTATCGTTTCGCATCTCACAAATGATGATCAGAAAGAAAGACTCCTTGAAGCCAAAGAGCTTGATACTTCTTATTCCGTTCCCGGAGTAGCGAGATTTAGAGTCAACATCTTTTTTCAAAATAATAAACTTGGTGTAGTTCTTAGGACTATTCCCTTTGAGATCAAGACGATAGAGCAGCTAGGGCTGCCTGAAGCTACCAGATCCTTTTGTGAATTAAATAGAGGACTAGTTCTTGTTACCGGCCCCACGGGAAGCGGTAAATCGACATCTCTTGCTTCGATGATCGATCATATTAACGCAACCAGGAACCTCCACATAATAACAATAGAGGACCCGATAGAATTCTTGCATAATGATAAAGTCTCAGCTATCAACCAAAGGGAGCTGGGAAGTGACACAAATTCGTTTACTGAAGCTCTTCGACATGTTATGCGACAGAATCCGGATGTCATCCTAGTGGGAGAGTTGCGTGATCTGGAGACGATATCTCTAGCCCTGGAGGCGGCTGAAACGGGCTATCTTGTATTCGCGACACTTCACACTACAGATTCGGCTCAGACGATAGACAGGATAGTAGATGTATTTTCACCTGAAGAGCAGCCCCAAATAAGGATGCAACTTGCTAATTCTTTAAAAGGGGTCGTCTCTCAGACCCTACTACCCAAAATCACCGGCGGGCGGGTGGCCGCTTTTGAAGTCCTTAACTGCCATTCTGGTGTCAGGAACTTGATAAGGGAAGGAAAGACCCATCAAATATATAATCTTATACAGACAGGGTCAAAAGACGGGATGCAACTTCTAGATCAGCATCTAAAGGAGATCGTAAACGAAGGGATTGTGACTTTCGATGAAGCTATCGCTAAAGCCTCTAATCCTGGAGAATTCGAAAAGACGGCAAATGGTAATATAGCAGGGAGTGGTATGTAATGGATATCGATGAGCTTCTTGGAAAAACTAAAGAGATCGGTGCGTCGGACCTCATACTAAAAGTACCGGCTCCGCCCTTATTTCGACTACATGGAAAATTGAAAAAGTTGGATTATCCGGAAATAACGCCGGAAATTATTGCCGAACTGGTAAGGAAAGTCGTTGGTGAAAAAGAGTGGGCCCATTTTGAGCAAAACCTCGAGTTGGATCTGGCTTATAAAGCGGAAGGCATAGCCAGGTTCAGGGTCAACCTATTTAAACAAAGAGGGAGTCTTTGTATAGTCTTTCGGTTGATCCCCGATAGGGTACCGTCGATAGCCGATCTCGGCCTTCCAGAGATGTGCAGCTATCTGGCGATGAGGCCAAGAGGGCTGGTTCTCGTTACCGGACCAGCAGGATGCGGAAAATCCACAACGCAGGCCGCTCTTATCGATCATCGAAATAGTGAGGAAGAATGCCATGTCATGACTGTTGAGGATCCTATAGAATTTGTCCACAGCGATAAGAGGGGTATTGTCAATCAACGCCAGGTTGGAAGAGACACCCTGTCTTTCGCCAACGGTCTTAAATACGTTCTTAGGCAAGATCCGGACGTAATTCTAATCGGTGAAATGAGGGATCTCGAGACCATTTCGTTAGCTATCACCGCCGCTGAAACAGGCCACATGGCTTTGGGGACCCTTCATACAAGCGGGGCGGCGCAGACAATCGATCGTGTTGTCAACGCATTTCCGGTACACCAGCAACAACAGATAAGGATGCAGCTCTCCGTCAACCTTGTCGGGGTCGTCTCTCAGCTTCTCCTTGAGAGAAAAGATGGAAATGGTTTGGTGGCGGCATACGAGATTATGTTAGCTACGCCGGCAATAAGAAACAGTATCCGTGAGGGAAAGACTTTTATGATTCCTCAGATGATCCAGATAGGAAGCGAACAAGGGATGCTTAGTATGGAGCGTTCGATCTCAAATCTGGTGACTCAAGGAATAGTCGATATGGAAGAAGC
>JAUVQW010000147.1 GCA_030597945.1 Actinomycetes bacterium | reverse complement strand
GGAATTTCAACAGCCGAGGACGCTCTCGAATTTCTTATAGCCGGTGCGACTGCTATCGGCGTTGGAACCGCCGTCTTTATAGACCCGCAAGCGCCGATTAAGATCGCCGAAGGGATAGGCGACTATTTGAATAAACATGGCATCGAAAGCATTGATGATCTGATAGGTACCTTGGATACGAAAAGATAAATTGGGCGTAAGAGCGTAAGAGCGTAAAATTTAAAATAGTTGCGAAGTGATATGGGGCGTTAGAAGATAGGTAGGCGATTATTGCTAGCGCTCAGAATGACGGCATGAATGAGTAGATTACCGCGTCTGTGAGATCGACGCCTCGCTAGTGATAGAGTAGGGAGCTTGGATTGGGTAAAGCGGAACTTATAGTAGCGCTAGATCTCGTGAGTGAAGATGAGGCGCTGGATCTAGTCGTCCGGCTCCTGCCCGATGTCGATTTCTTCAAAGTCGGCCTACAACTCTTTGTATCCTCAGGCAGCAATGTAGTGAGCAAGATAAAAGACATGGGAGGCAGGGTCTTTCTCGATCTTAAGCTCCACGATATCCCTAATCAGGTAGCAAACGCTGTGACCGAGGCAAGTAATTTGGGGGTCGATCTGCTTACCATTCACACTTTTGGCGGTAGAGAAATGATGTCGAAAGTGATAGAAGCAAGAGATAAAGCTGATTCTGACATGAAGATCGTCGGAGTGACAATTTTGACAAGTATGGATAATAACGATCTCAAAGGCATCGGTATCGAGTCGGGTACAGATCTCGCGGTGATGCATCAAGCTAAGCTGGCAATCGATTCCGGATTGGACGGTGTAGTCTCCTCGGGATATGAGGTAGGAAATCTTAGAAGAGAACTGGGAGATAAGCCGGTCTTAGTAACACCCGGTATCAGGCCAGGTGGCATAGATAATGACGATCAGAAGCGTTCAGTAACGCCTTTGGAAGCCGCGGAAATGGGTTCTGACTTTCTTGTAGTGGGAAGACCGGTCATCTTTTTCGACGATCCAAAAGCTATAGCGCTAGCCATAAAGAGAGAGATAGAGTAAGCAAAACGCCTAAAAAGCCGCCTGTTTGGGTATATACAAGCTATTCGAAACGGGGTCAAAAGGTGTCACCACGCAAGTCATATTCGATCATCCTAGCATCCGATATTCATTGCGGCGATCCGAGATTCGACGAGCACCTGATATCGACGGCTATCTCGGAGATAAACTCTATCGAGCCCGACCTTGTCGTAGTCGCAGGCGATCTTACGGCAAAAGGATACAGGGAAGAATTTGAAGAGGCTAAACATCATATCGATTTGATCGATTGCGATAAAAAAGTCGTCATCGCCGGAAATCATGACCACCGAAACGTTGGCTGGGTCTTCTTCGAGGAGTTGTTCGGCAGGCGGTTTAAGACTATAAAGTATGATTTTGATCTTTACTGCCATGAGGTCTATCAAGATAAGTTGAACTTGATAGCAGCAGATTCCAGTAAGCCGGATCTCGATGAAGGCGAGATTGGAAGGCAGCATTACGACTGGATAAAAGAGACGTTTTCTGATCCAAACGATTTTAAAGTATTTGTCTTACATCACCACCTTGTAAGCGTTCCCGGTACGGGCAGGGAACGAAATATTGTGTGGGACGCGGGTGATGTTTTAGAAGTCCTTAAGGACGCCGAAGCAGACCTTGTTCTTTGTGGCCACAGGCATGTGCCCTACGTCTGGACACTTGGGAAGACGATTATCGTAAACAGCGGCACAATGGCGACACTAAGGACTAGGGGATATTCGAGACCGGCATACATGTCTTTAACGGTCGATCACGAAAGTATATCTATTTCTACCCATGTACCGGGCGAGGGAATAGTAAAAAAAGATGATTTTTTAAGGTCAAGGATCCCACCCAAAAAAATAATGAGCGCCTAGAGTTTCTCGGCGATCATGGTCGCAAGCTTCGATCTTACGCCCTTTGTCAGCGTGATATGGCCGACGGTCGGTTCATTCTTAAGGTTTTCAATGACGTGGGTAAGCCCATTAGTGACCGTATCGATCAGCGGATTATCGATCTGGGATAGATCACCGGTTAGACATGCCTTGCTGTCTTTTCCGACTCTTGTTAGGACGCTTCTGACAGTGTGCCGCTCAAGGTTTTGGCACTCATCTATCAGGATGAATTGGTTAGGGATCGACCTGCCTCTTATATAACTAAGTACGGCGACTTCTATTATGCCGCTTTCAAAGAGACGTTCGGTGTCGTCGGGGCTTTGGCCGTTGCTAGACATTATGTGTTCAAGATTATCGTGAAAGGGTTTAAGCCAGACAGCCATCTTCTCATCGATATCTCCGGGAAGGTAGCCTATATCATTTCCCATGGGAATAAGGGGCCGGGCGACTAAGAGGCGGTTAAATGCGCCTCTGGATATCACTTGTTCCACTCCGATCAGTAAGGCGAGCAGGGTTTTTCCCGTTCCAGCCGGTCCGGCAAGAGTAACTAGATCTATCTCGGGATCCATAAGGAGCTGCAGGGCAAATTCTTGCTCGATGTTTTTTGGAGATACATGATAAGAGAATGAATTATTAAAAAAGGGCTTCAAGGTAAGGTCGGTCCCATCTTTTATCGCTCTTCCGACTGCACTTTGATTTCCATGGGAAAGTATGACAAGTTCATTAGGGTAGATAGGGGTCGTTTCCGTTATAAGAGGACTTAGATCTAAAGTCTTATTTAGAAAGTAGGCATCTATGACATCGCTGGAGACGTCTAAGGATATCTGGCCGGTATACAACTCATCGATCTCTACTTTTTCGTTTCGGTACTCTTCTGCCTTAATCTGCACCGAACTTGCTTTGATCCTCAGGTTTGCGTCTTTGGTGACAAGAGTTACGTCACTACCCTCTTCTTTTAGCTTGAAAGCTGTCGCCAGTATCCTGTCGTCACAGGTCTCGTCATGCACTCTGTAGGGCAGTTTGTCCATCTCTGTATGGTTGAGCTCGATTCTAAGCTTACCCTTAGAGGGGAGTTCGATACCGGTATCAAAGTTATCAGGGTCTTTTACGCGGATTGCTTCTATCTCTCGTATTGTGTGGCGCGCCATTCGCCCGATCTCGTCTTGGCGCCCCTTTAAAGTATCCAGTTCTTCGATTACTGTGATTGGGATAACAACCGTATTGTCTTCGAATTTATAAATTGCTTTTGGGTCTGATATTAAGATGTTGGTATCTAGTACATAATATTTTTTCATCTCACTCTTATTATCGGCAT
>JAUVQW010000166.1 GCA_030597945.1 Actinomycetes bacterium | reverse complement strand
TGGTAAATCTACATTCCTAAGAAGTCTAAATCGAATGAATGATCTGATTGACAATACCAAAGTTATCGGCAATATCTTGCTGGACGGGAAAGATATTTACGCGCCGGATGTTGATCTTATATCGCTGCGGAAGAAAGTAGGCATGGTCTTTCAGAAGCCAAATCCTTTCCCCAAATCGATCTATGACAATGTGATCTTTGGCCCCAAGCTGCATTATAGGCAAAAAAAATCAGGCCTTGATGAGCTGGCAGAGAAGAGTCTAACAAGGGCGGGGCTTTGGAATGAGGTCAAAGACAGGTTGCACTCACCGGCCCTGGAATTATCAGGCGGTCAACAACAGAGACTATGTATTGCCAGGACTCTCGCAATTGAACCCGAAGTCATACTAATGGATGAACCAGCGTCGGCCCTTGATCCAGCTTCAACTCAGAGAGTCGAAGATCTTATACATGAACTGAAAGAGAGATATACCATTATTATAGTTACCCATAATATGCAGCAGGCAGCTCGTGTTTCTGAGTTTACGGGCTTCTTTTTAGTGGAGAACCAGGGGGAGGCGGCCCACTTAATTGAGTTCAACGATACCAACAATATATTTACGAATCCCAGCGATAAAAGGACCGAGGATTATATAACTGGCAGATTTGGTTAAGATTTTAAGATTGCCTTAAGTCCCGGCCTGGCCTCTCTTCAAGTTCAATATTTTTTTCAGTTAGTTCATCATTTCTATAAAACATGATTTTGACATTTTCGCCGACGGAATGATTTTCTATTGCGACAACGAGGTCCTCCATCGATTTTACATCATCGTCACCGAATTTAACGATTATGTCTCCACCTTTACCTTCTCTATCAATACCCTTGAGCTTGGCTTTGCTTGCGGGACTATCTTTGAATACATCGACGACGAGCGCACCTTTATCAACGGGAAGTTCGAGTTCCTCAGCTAAACTTTTGTTTATATCTTGACCAGATATACCAAGCCAGGCATGGGATACCTTGCCCCCATCATTTATCTGATCGAAGACTTTTTTTACAGTTTTACTTGGTATGGCAAAAGCGATACCAATATTACCGGCGGAGCCGCCTTCGGTAGCGATCTGAGCGCTTACACCGGCGACTTTACCATCAACATTTAATAAGGGGCCACCACTATTGCCCCTATTTATAGCAGCATCGGTCTGGATTGCGTTTCTTATCTGAAAGCCGTTGGGCGCGTCGATCGTTCTATTAACGTTACTTACTATTCCGCTTGTCATGCTTCCGGCAAGGCCTAGCGGATTTCCAATAGCATAAACAGTATCACCGACTTTAAGATCAGCCGAACTTTCTATTTTAAGCGGTTTTATATCTTTATCGTAATCTTGGATTTGAAGGAGAGCGAGATCTGAACTTCTGTCGGTACCCAAGACTTTTGCTTCAAACTCAGTCTTATCAAAGAGTGTGACCTTCACAGATTCAGCGCCTTCGACTACATGTTCATTAGTAACTACCAAGCCGTCATCCGAGACGATGAAGCCGGAACCGGTAGCTTGTTCATTGTCGCCCCTTAAACCAAAAAAATCGTTTCCGCTTCTCGACGCGCTGACGTTGACGACAGCAGGATTGAATTTTTCATAAATCTCCTGCGGGGTAAATCCGGAAACATCATCGACGTTTCTCTCTGTTTTTCGATCGAGCACTATTTCTTCTTTTATAACTCGACTTTTTACTGGAGCAAAGAAATATATAGTTCCAAAAACCAGCGCGCCACCGACAATCGCCGATGTAAGGCTAGCAAAGATCACCGTTGCCAAGTTCTGTCTCATCTACATTCTCCTTATAATTATTACTCAGGAATTTATGCTAGGATTATACCATCGCCCGCGCTAAATAATTCGCGAGTAGGACAAAATTTACAAAGAATTTGCAAATTGAAAACGGATTACAATTCAGACAATCGATTTAATGAGGAAGTCATATTTTGGCGTTAATCAAAGACGAAGATATTCAGGAGATAAAAGATAAGGCAAGCATTATTGATCTTGTATCACCTCATGTATCTTTAAAAAAAGCTGGTCGTACGTATAAAGGTCTTTGCCCTTTTCATAAAGAAAAGTCACCTTCGTTTACAGTTGATCCAGTCAAGCAGTTATACCATTGTTTCGGATGCGGTGAGGGAGGCGACGCCATCAGCTTTGTAATGAAAGCTGAGAACATGGATTTCAATGACGCTGTAGAATCGATTGCCAGATCGATTGGTCATGCAGTCCACTACGAAAGTTCAAATCATAGTGAAGAGGGAGCAAGCGTCATTTATGAGATAAACGAGAGAGCCAAGGACTATTATTCACAAGTATTGATGTCAGGAGCCGGATCAAAAGCAAGAGAATACTTAAAAACAAGAGATTTCAATAAAGAGATCGCCATAAAGATGGATATTGGGTATGCGCCTGAAAGCTGGGACCTTCTTTACAAATACTTGTCATCTAAAGGTTACCTCGAGAAAGATATGGTAAGAGCCGGTTTGCTGACGAAGAACGAGAACAATAAGGTCTTTGACAGATTTCGTGATCGAGTGATATTTCCAATAATCGATGTTCAGGGGAGAACGGTAGCCTTTGGCGCCAGGGCCTTTGGGGACGCGATGCCCAAATATCTAAACTCTCCGGAATCACCCGTCTATA
>JAUVQW010000093.1 GCA_030597945.1 Actinomycetes bacterium | reverse complement strand
TTGCTGTATAGAACACACAAACGACCGGGGGCAGTTGGATCTTGATATAAATTCGATGCAGACATCCTCGTCAAATGTATTTGCTAGCGGCGAGATAGCTTACGGTCCCGGAGCGGCCATTCAAGCGATCGCTTCTGGTCACAGAGCGGCGAGATCGATCGATCATTTTTTAGAAACGGGCAGGCCTTTGGGTGATGAAGAGTCCAAAAAAATAGGGTTATCAGAAATTCCAAAGAGGACTAAGGAATTAATCGGAAGCTCGAAGAGACAAGTTATGCCGACCATTGATGCCGGTGAAAGATTAAGAGATTTTAAGGAAGTAGATGTTGGTTTTAGTATCGACGCTGCAGTAAGGGAAGCGCAGAGATGTCTGTCCTGTGGTGCTGGCGCGAGCGTTAATAAAGATAAGTGCATCGCCTGTCTCACATGTGTGCGAGTTTGCCCCTATGAAGTGCCGAAAATCGTCGGGGCAGTCGCTAATATTGATCCGGTAGGGTGTCAGAGCTGCGGAATCTGTGGAGCAGAATGCCCGGCCGAAGCGATCGAAGTTAAGCTTACAAAAGAACACTTGATAGATAGCCGCCTCGTCGAGATAGAAGAGAATTTCAAAAAGAGCAGTGGCAAAAAAGCCATTGGCTTTATTTGCCAATATGGACAGATGTGGGCATCAGAGAAACTCTGGCAGGTTGAAGGAAACTTGCCGGGCAATGTTGAGATAATCGATGCTTTGTGTCTTGGCAGGATCTCTGTGAATATGATTTTAGGAGCTTTTAAGGCCGGAGCGGATAAAGTATATCTGATGCCATGCAATTCCGGAAAATGTCACAATAAGACGGGAAACAAATTAGCATTGCAGAAAGCGGAATTTGTTAAAGAGCTACTAAGTAGCATTGGATACGTTGATGATGCGCTGCAAGTAAGACCGCTAGATTTTGGAACTCATTTGATCGGAACTGCCGAAGAGGTGTTAAAAAATTGATCATCGCTGAACAAAAACCACTCCGTGAGATTTTAAATATTATAGACAAGGATAAGAAACTACTTGTCATTGGGTGTGGGGCCTGCGTCTCTATCTGCTTTGCGGGTGGAGAAAAAGAGACAAAATCTCTTGCTGACGGTCTCTTCCTCGGCGCCAAGAAAGAGGGGCTTGAGTTGTCGATTGAAACGGATATGGCCCTTAGGCAGTGTGAGTGGGAATTTGTTGAGCCGCTTGAGGATCGAGTAAAAAAGGCGGACGCTGTTATATCCACCGCTTGCGGTGTCGGCGTCCAGACTATGGCTGAGAAATATCCGGAAGCGAAAATAATCCCAGGGCTGAACACTACCTCGATGGGAATGCCGGTCGAGCAAGGGGTCTGGAAAGAATATTGCGGCGGTTGCGGGGATTGCGTGCTAGCTTTTACCGGAGGATTGTGCCCTGTGGCTCGGTGTGCCAAGAGTCTTTTAAACGGACCTTGCGGAGGGTCAAAAGACGGTATCTGCGAAATAGGTAGAGACACGGAATGCGTCTGGCAACTGATCTATGATCGACTTAAGGGTCAAGACAGGCTCGAACTAATAATGGGAAATGTATTGGCTAAAAACTGGGAGCCCGCTAGAGACGGTGGTCCAAGGCGTACCTTAAGGACGGATCTTTTGATAAGAGGTGAAAAAGATGAAGAGCAAAAGTAATCTTGAGAAGGTCTTATCGTCGAGAAAATTTGCGGTAACGGCAGAGCTTGGTCCGCCAAAGAGTGCTGATGCCAACGTAGTCAGAACGAAAGCGGCTTATCTTAAGGGTGCCTGTGATGCCGTAAATATCACTGACTGCCAGACGGCGATAGTCAGGATGTCTTCGATCAGTGCAGGAGTGATCGCCTCTCAAGAAGGGCTCGAGCCGGTTATTCAGATGACTTGTAGAGATCGAAACCGTATTGGTATCCAAAGCGATCTGCTGGGAGCGGCGGCATTAGGGCTCCAAAACCTCCTCTGTCTTACCGGAGACCATCAATCTTTCGGGAACCATCCCCAGTCTAAAAATGTTCACGATCTGGACTCGATATCGCTTCTCGATATGGTGCGGAACATGAGAGATAAGAAAATATTTCAGTGTGCTGAAGAGATAGAGGTAGAGCCAAGGTTTTTTATTGGGGCCGCGGCTAGTCCTTTTTCCGATCCTTTAGAGTTCAGAGCTCTTCGACTTAAAAAGAAATATGATGCAGGAGCTGATTTTATTCAAACCCAGATCGTTTACAACTTGGAGAAGTTTTCACTGTGGATGAAGATGGTAAGAGAACTGGGATTAGAAAGAAACCTCTATATTCTAGCTGGGATAACCCCGCCTAAATCTGCAGGCATGCTTAAATATATGAAGAAATTCGTGCCCGGCCAAGATGTTCCCGATGAACTGATAAGTAGAATGGAGTCGGCAAAAGATCCCGAAGAAGAGGGTATAAAGGTAGCTGTAGAAATGATTGAAAAGGTAAGGCAGATCGAGGGAATAGCCGGCGTTCATATTATGGCTATCGAATGGGAAGAAGCTGTTAGCGAAATAGCAAACAGGGCTGGACTTCTGCCCCGTCCGATTGTTTAAAAAAGGTTGATGTAGAGATTACTTTTTAGTTACGGTTAACATCTTATCCGACTTTAGGAGTGTTACTCAATTGAAATTAGCGATTACCGGAAAAGGCGGTGTGGGAAAGACAACGCTTGCTTCCGCCCTCTCAAAGATATATTCGGAAAATGGTTATTCAGTCATCGCTGTCGACGTCGATCCAGATGCCAATTTTGCTGAGGCGCTGGGGTTTTCAGATGACGAGATCGACAATATTACTCCCATCTCCCACTTAAAAGAGCTTATTTCCGAGAGGACGGGGGCCGAAGTGGGTACGGTCGGCGGGATGTTCAGCCTTAATCCGAAAGTCGACGATGTCCCCGAGAGATTTGTCTTAAAGAAAGAAGATATTCGACTACTTGTAATGGGTACAGTTGAGGCCGGAGGTATCGGATGCATTTGTCCCGAGAGTGCTTTTGTCAGAAGGTTGCTTCAGCATCTTGTCATCGAACGGGATGAGGTCGTCATCTTGGACATGGAAGCCGGCATAGAGCATTTAGGACGGGCTACGGCAAAATATGTAGATGCCTTGTTAGTAGTCATCGAGCCCGGTAAACGAAGTTCACAGACTGCCAGGGCGATAAAGAAGCTGGCGGCTGAGATCGGGATTGAAAAAGTCTATGGTGTAATGAATAGATTTACGCAGAACGAGCAAGTCGAGATAATAAAAGCCACCATACCAGACCTGCCTATTCTTGGTGTAATCGGCGACTATAATGATGTCAGAGCCGCCGATCTTAGTGGAAGTACCGTATGGTCTGTGGCGCCTGATTATATGAAAGATGTTACCGAAATTTGGCGTAAGTTAAAAAGCGCTTCTTGACCAAGCCAACCCTTACATCTATCATCTTGGCTTGTACGTTAAAAGCAACTTTTTAAGAAAGTCATCTGGTCAATTAGTCTGATTTTGCATTTTTAAGGAGGAAGAAATGTTAGTTGTTGGAGAGAAGATAAACGTTATTTCAATCGAGATTGGAAAAGCGATGAAGGAAAGAAACGCGGGACCGATCGTCGAGCTTGCCAAGGCTCAGATAAAGGGTGGGGCTGATATCCTCGATATAAATATCGGGCCTGCATCTAAGGAGGGTCATGAGCTCATGCCCTGGCTTGTCGAGACCATACAGGGGGCTATTGATTGCCGGCTCTCTCTTGATACTACTAATGTTTCAGCGATGGAAGAAGGGCTTAAAGTACATAAAGGTAAAGCTATGATCAACTCAGCCTCCGGTGAGGCAGAGCGGATGAATAACATGTTAGGCCTGGCGGGAAAATATAAAGCCGATGTGATCGGGCTGGCTATGACTGAGAAGGGCATCCCTGATGATTTAAATGAGAGGACGGCTATCGCGTACGAGATAGTGGCGGCCTGCGGAGAGCACGGGGTTCCGCTGGAAAATCTCTTTTTAGATCCATTGATCCTTCCGGTATCGGTAGCTCAAGATAAGGCTATGGAAGGCATTGAAGCGGTGCGGATGTTCCAGCAGTTAAACGATCCACCGCTAAATACGATCGTCGGACTTAGCAATATCTCTAACGGTACGCCCGACAAGACTAAGCCCATCCTTGATCGAGTATATCTAACCATGTTGATGGAGGCCGGACTTAGCGCCGCGATAATGGATCCTTTGGATAAAGATCTGGTGGCATGCGTTAGAGCAGTCAAGATTTTCCGTAATGAGATGCTCTACGCTCATTCATTTATGGACTGATGAAAACTACGGGTGACGGTCTAAGGATTACGAATAAAGTTAAAAAATAATACACGGCGTTAGCACGCAAAGATTCCGTTCTCTTTCTCTGCTCTCTCCAAAGTCATCGCGCTCTTAAAACCACTCTCAGCTTTCTGCTCTCTTTATCCTTACTCTTTTTCAGAAAAGGATTCTTTTTAGGATATCAAGCCGTCTAAACTCACGCGGATGGATAGTATTTGACAGTACGCCTGTTAGGCTATGAGCCAAAGTCTCATCATGCTCAGCTTTTCTTATCAAGTTATTTAGCCGTTTGTGGTTTGAGAGTAGTAAGCCTAACATGCGGGCCCAGCGGAAATATGAATAGTATTCTTTTCGCATCTGTCGGCTATATTGTCCAAGAGCTTTATCGATAGATGTATAACTATCAGTATTTCCTTCCAGCAACCGGCTAAGAAGCGCCGAACTTTCCATGGCGTGAGAGATGCCTTCACCATTAATGGGAGAGACAAGCCCGGCAGCGTCACCGACGATGGCTATACCGGGAAGGTGAAGAGGAACATTCCCAAAGCTCATTCGCATGACTGATCCCTGATGCTCATCACTGAATTTTCCTTTTTTTAGATCGATCGGTATTTTGGTAGTGTCTATGAAGTCTTTGAAGGCGCCTTTTAGATCAATCTTATCTTTTTTCATACCAAGGGAGCCAATACCAACGTTTGCTGATTTATTGCTTAACGGAAATATCCATCCATAACCTTTTGGCAGGGCGTCTGAGAAATAAATATTGACGCTGTTATCGA
>JAUVQW010000140.1 GCA_030597945.1 Actinomycetes bacterium | reverse complement strand
CACGAGGGCGTAACTGGATTCAATGTTCCAATGAAGGAAGGAAAATTACGGATAGTCATGGAAGAGTAATATTCGAAAAAAGAAATGGGCCGATGAGCGAAGATGACGTACGGAAGATGGAAAAAAACGAAGAGACTTCCTCTAGAAAAAAGAGCAGACTAAATTATGCAATTATTATAGGGGTAGTAATTTTTATCATTTATTTATCCTTGGTCCTTTTACTTATCTTTAATTTTGGAGACCTTATCAATGCTGATGGAGGCAGAAAGATTGCTCTAATTAATATCAAGGGCCCGATTGCTGCATCCGGATCCGAGGGTATTTTTTCATCGGCGGTCACTCCCGAATTAGTTATCGATCAGCTTAAACTAGCAGCAGAAGATGATGATATTAAAGCGGTTCTTCTTAGAGATAATAGCCCGGGTGGCACGTCATCCGCGGGGCAAGAGATCTATATGCAGGTAAAAAAATTGAGGAAGAAAAAGCCAATCATCGTGTCCATCGCCGATGTCGGCGCTTCGGCCGCATACCTGATATCAAGTCCAGCGACTAAAATTATGGCGACGGAATCATCTCTTGTCGGTAGCATCGGCACGATAATAGTCGTACCAAATTACGAGGGTCTATTTGGAAAGATCGGGATCGATTATACTATCATTTCCCAAGGGAAATTTAAGGATATGGGAGATCCCAGCAGAGCACTCACAGAAGAAGAAAAAGGGATATTGACCAAGCAATCCAAGGAAGTATACGATCAATTTATTGATGATGTGGCAGAGGCCAGGGGTTTAAAAAGAAGTAAAGTGAAGAAACTTGCCACCGGACAAGCTTTTTTGGGAAGTGAAGGCATAGAGAATGGTCTCATCGATGAGATCGGTAATTATCAAGACGCAATTGACCTGGCGGCAAAATTAGGTAAAATAAAAGGTGAACCCGATATAGTTCAGTTTGATCAGACCTCGTTTTTCCAGACCTTCTCCCAATTATTATCAAATGAGACCTTAAGATTAAAGAAGGATCTGGCCGAAGTTTTAAGAGGATCGCAAACTATCGAGCCGATCAGATGAGAAAATATTGGCAAAGAGCAGAGAATACTAGGGAGGCAAAGCGTGGAAGGCATTGAAGTTCCAGATAAACAACCTGTAACCATTGCACATATTTCTGATCTGCATGCCGGGTCACAACATTTTATCCCCAATCTTCTCAGCCAGACGGTCGATGAGATAAATAAACTAAGACCACAAGTCGTTATTGTTACCGGCGATCTAACTGATGCTGGATTCCGACAAGAGTATAAGACAGCAAAGACATTTTTAGGCCTTATCGATTGTGATGACATGGTGATCGTCCCAGGCAATCATGACAGCAGAAATGTTGGGCATATACATTTTGAAGAACTTTTTGGTCTTAGAAATAACGTATTAAAACTTCCAGGGATAACCATAGTCGGACTTGACTCCAGTGAACCGGATCTCGATGCGGGGCGAATCGGAAGGGAAAGATATAAGTGGCTGGAGGAGCATTTTGCTGCCAGCGACGGTATAAAGGTACTTGCTCTGCATCATCATCTCCTGCCTGTTCCTGGCACCGGAAGAGAGAGAAATGTGGTCTATGACGCGGGCGATCTTCTGGAGGTGCTGATCAGATGCAATGTCGACTTGGTATTAAATGGTCATAAACATGTCCCTTATGTATGGCGTCTTGAGGATATAGTATTTTGTACTGCAGGAACGGCTTCATCCCTTCGCTTAAGAGGCAAGACAAAGCCATGCTATAACGTGGTCAACATCGAGCAGGACAAGATAAAGGTCTATCGAAAATACCCGTTTGGGGGACAAGAGCTGATTGTTGATCTAGCTCTTAATGAAAAGAACGTCTGCAAATGGGACCGGGTAACAACGCAGCTCGGTTCCGGCTAGGTTTGGCCCTTACCCATGCCATCTAAGAGAGATAAAGTCATTGCTTTGATAGATGGCGAACACTATCTTCCTGTCATAGCCGCGGCTCTAGATAAAGTTCGCGAGGATCATGATCTTCTTGGCGCCGTTTTTATCGGTGGCACCGAGAAAATAACTGACGATGCTGATCTTTCGATGTTAAATTGTCACATAGAAAAAGATGACGATCCGTTTAGAGCCCTTGAGAACGCGTTGGAAAAATTCGAGCCTGAGCTAGTGATAGATCTTAGTGATGAGCCCATCGTCGGTTATCAGGAAAGATTTGAACTTATAAGCCAAGTCCTTTTAAAAGGGATTTCATATATGGGGCCGGATTTTAGATTTGAACCGCCAACATTTCATGACATTGCTAAGAAACCGTCGTTTGCCATTATTGGAACGGGCAAGAGGATCGGTAAGACAGCCGTATCAGCTTTTGCCTGTAGGGAACTTAAGACCGCTGGGCTTAAGCCCTGTGTAGTAGCAATGGGACGCGGTGGCCCAAGTGAGCCCGAGATAATCCTAGGCGACAAGATAGAGATTGATTCGGAGTATCTTTTAGAGATCAGTCGAAGCGGAAAGCATGCGGCGTCAGATTATTTTGAAGATGCTTTGCTTAGCCGTATACCTACGGTAGGGTGTAGACGTTGCGGAGGCGGTATGGCCGGCAAGCCTTATATCTCGAACGTGGAAAGAGGGGCGGAGCTGGCAAATGATCTTGACTCAAATATCGTGATCTTTGAAGGTAGTGGTGCTTCACTTCCGCCGATTTATGTGGATGCAAGAGTTGTCATCTGTGGGGTGAATCAACCGATAGAATATATTGTCGGATATCTTGGCAGGTATCGACTTTTAATATCCGACCTCGTAGTCCTAACTAATTGTGAAGAGGATGTTGCAACGGCCCAGGAACTGGAATCAATAACTGAAAAGATAAGGCAAATAAAACCGGGGCTAAAGATCGTGCAGACTGTTTTTCGCCCTAAGCCGACAATGGATATAAGTAATGAAAAAGTTTTTTTTACAACGACAGCTCCTGCCTGGGTATCAAAGAGGCTCGTAGATTTTTTGGAAGAAAATTATAAGTGTGAGGTTGTCGGGGTATCTCATCATCTTTCAAACCGTAAGAAATTAAGGGAAGATATCGAGGAAAAAATGGGCAAGTTTACTCTTGTCCTAACGGAACTTAAGGCAGCGGCAGTGGACGTCTCGACTGAAGTCACTGTAGAACTTGGAATCAAGGTAGCCTATTGTGATAATATTCCCGTTACTGTCGGCGGAGATGGAGAGCTAGTCGATGCTCTGGTCTCAATTGCCGATTTATCAAATGAAAGATTTGGATCTAAGTAATGATCAGGTGAAAAGATGGCGAAAAATAAAAGAAACGTAAATAACAACAAAAGGATCACAATT
>JAUVQW010000170.1 GCA_030597945.1 Actinomycetes bacterium | reverse complement strand
GTAACCGAGTACGTATCGATGAAGGATCTCCTTTATGACAAGAGTTAGTAGGGCTGCCCACAGAGCGATAAATTTCGGGCTGGTAGCTTCGCCCGACACGATCAATCTTAAACTCGTAAAAAGGATGAAAAAGCCACTGGCTACGATGATCAGCCCGACTATACTGGTAGCGATCGATTCAGCTTTTCCATGCCCGTAAGGATGATTCTCATCTTTTGGTTTTTTAGATATTTTAAAGCTTATGAGAACGGTAGTTGTTGAAACGACATCAGATAAAGACTCGGTAGCGTCGGCGATTAAGGCATGGCTGTTGCCGACACTTCCGGCAAAGAAATTTAGGGCTGTAAGGAATATGTTTGTGATTATTCCTATTACAGTTACTTTTTCCGCTTGCCTAAATCTTTCTTCTTTACTCAGGCTAGGTCTATTAGTTTCGCTCAAATTGACTACCTCGACGATAATATAATCTCTTGAAATAACTTATGGGATCAGGCATTCACTTATCTGAACGGCATTAAAAGCCGCTCCCTTTAGAAGGTTGTCGCTTACCACCCAAAGGTTTAAGCCGTGTTTAACCGACTCATCCCTTCGTATTCTGCCTACATATGTAAGCTCACTTCCTGATGCGGTTAGCGCCATGGGATAGATATTTTTTGAAGGATCATCGACTACCGCGATTCCCGGCGCCGACTGAAGTATTTTTTTTGCGTCTTCCGGTGGGGCATCTCTTTCGAACTCGATATTTATTGATTAACTATGGCAATTGATAACGGGGACTCTAACGGCGGTTGCGGTTATAGCAAGGTCCGGCAGGTCCATGATCTTTCTCGTCTCCATTACCATTTTCTTCTCTTCCTTTGTCCCGCCGTCACTTTCAAAAACATCGATATGAGGCAATACATTAAAGGCTATTTGGTGAGGATATACAGCGCTGACAGTAGGCTCACCCTTAAGGGCTGCCTTGCTTTGATTAAGTAGCTCCTCGATCGCGGTTTTACCCGTGCCTGAAACCGCCTGATATGTCGAGACGACGATTCTTTTTAACTTATAAGCGTCATCAAGGGGCTTTAGGGCAAGGACCATCTGAATAGTCGAGCAGTTTGGATTAGCGATTATTCCTTTATGTGAACTTATGGCCGATTTGTTGATTTCCGGTACGACTAACGGAACACCCGGATCCATTCTAAAAGCACTACTATTGTCGATGACTGTTGCTCCACTGGCTACAGCTTTGGGAGCATACTTAAGGCTAGTATCTGACCCGGCAGAAAAAAGAGCTATATCAATATTTTTAAATGAGTCGTCTGTTAGAACTTCGACTTCGTACTCAGAATCTTTGAAAGTGATTTTTTTACCGTAAGAACGTTTGGAAGCAAGGGGCCTCAAGGTTTTAACGGGAAAATTTCTTTCCTCTAGAACCCGGCACATCATCTGGCCAACGGCTCCAGTGGCTCCTACTACGGCAACATTGTAGGAGGCCATCTACGTATTTCCTTGCTCAAGATCGAAGGCTTCATGCAGAGATTTTACCGCCTTTACAGTATCTTTTTCTCTTATAACGCAAGATATTTTAATAGATGATGTGCTGATCATCTCGATATTGATCCCAGCTTGTGCAAACACTTCAAACATCTTGGCAGCAACTCCCGGATGGCTTTTCATGCCAGCGCCGACAAGCGAGACTTTCGCGATATCATCATCATAGGCGCTACCTCTTGCCTTAAGCTTCTCTACTTCAGCGTCGATTAGTTTTTTCCCCTTGGCTAAATCGTCTTTTGGGACCGTAAATGAGATATCCGTTATACCTTGGTCGCTGACATTCTGGATTATCATGTCAACATTAATGTCCCCTTTTGCCAGTGATCCAAAGACTTCAGCGGCTATCCCCGGTTTATCAGGAACGCCAAATAAAGTTATCTTTGCCTCGTCGTTGTCATGAGTGACCCCGCTGATTATTGCTCCCTCTTTCATGTTAGCCTCCTCTGTTATGTGTGTCCCTCTCTCGTTAGAGAAACTTGACCTGACCTCCATCGGAACACCATGATTCCTTCCGTATTCAACAGACCTAAGTTGAAGGATCCTGGCACCGGTGGCGGCCATTTCTAACATCTCCTCAAATGAGATAACTTTTAGTTTTCTTGCTCTTGGTATTATTCTCGGATCGGCCGTGAAGACTCCATCAACGTCGGAGTATATCTGACAAGCCGCCTTTAGTTCGGCTGCAATGGCCACAGCTGTCATATCGGAACCGCCGCGGCCAAGTGTTGTGATATCTTCGTCAGCCGTGACACCTTGAAATCCGGCTACGATGACGATCTTGTTTTTTTCCAGTTCTGCCTTGATGCGTTCAGCACGGACTTCTACGATCTTGGCTTTTGTATGAGAAGTATCGGTTACTATTCCTACCTGGGCTCCGGTAAAAGAGATCGCCTCTTCACCTAGTGCATGTATCGCAATAGATAGTAAAGCGATAGACCTTTGTTCTCCGGTTGCAAGGAGCATGTCTAGTTCTCGCATCGGGGGATCGTCTGTAAGTTGATCTGCCAAAGACATCAGCTCATCGG
>JAUVQW010000082.1 GCA_030597945.1 Actinomycetes bacterium | reverse complement strand
TAACGTTGATCGAAAAAATCTAAATTATAATTATTGTCAACAATGCCAAACGACGGCAGATATTCTTTCAAAAAATAATCATCATCATATCGATTTAAAATATCCTTTTCGGGCAATCTTGGATTTACAAAAATTAAACTACAGTCTAAACATTGCGAAATATCGAGATCGAATTTTCTAAACAAACGCTTAGAAGTATTGCAACCGCAATTAACGCATTTCAAATTCTCTAAAGGCATAATCAAGACCCAGCCGTAGTTTGGCGACAACTTTTTATTGATTATACAAGTTTGCATAATAACTCTGCAAACTCGGCAAGATATTATCAGCCAACCATGCCTCAATCTTATGCGACAAAATAAATTGGCCTTATTGGATAAACTTCGAACCTTTAATTTATTTTTAAAACTTCAGCAAAGCCAACTTATCAGCATTTCACCATTTTTTGATAACACTTTGGGCCATGCCTGCCTTAACGTCTATTGCTGCCTGGCTAATCATAATATTTGCAATAATATTTTATTTTGAATATTGATATTCACGTGACAACACCGGTTTTCATATTTAATCTATAAGAGTCTTATAGGATTCGAAGAGTAATGCTGACAAACGACCTCGAATTTTCAGAGATTACGACGTCGCCCAAGAACTTGGCTCCTCGTAACGACGATAAAGCCGTCGGTTGTACATATTGATTTGAAAACGACCAGAGGGCTTTGTGTGGTGTAGCTACAAGGAAGGCAAGAAATTTTCCCAGCGAGTGTGCGTCGAGGTGTACGTTCTGAAAAAGCAAACGTAAGAGTAATTTAAGTTGAATAGGCTAGAGGACACATAAGGAGTTAGCTGCAAGGCGCTAAAGGATTAACGAAGGGAGCATACTTTTTGGTATGTGACCTGAGGACAATCCGCCTAGCAACGCAGCAGATGATTGCTTAGGTGTTCTCTACTTTTTCCCAGGCTTGGAGGTTGCGTTCTATATCCCACTTCCGCTCATACTCATGCCGAGCTTCGATCAAATTCTCAACCGCCGGTGCCCAGCTATCTTTTACGCTGTACTTTTCTGGATCGGAAAGGTAAAGATCGATCGCCTCTCGGTAAAGTTTAGTGGCCGCTTCAATGTAGTATGCGGGCATCGCTCTACCCTCTATCTTTAATATTCTTACCCCGTTCTTTAAATAATAAGGTATCTTGCCTAGCCCAACATCATCGGGGCGGCGCATGAGTTTACCATCAGCTTTAACGATGCCGTTGGAAGTAAGAGAGCAGTTTCTCTTACAGATAAGATGGCACTCGCCTTTTGTATTGTTTTGTCCTACTAGGCGAATATCGCCAAGATCCTCATCATAGTCCCATTTCTGTTTCCAGTAACTAGACATATAACAGATACCATCAAACATATAGCAGATGCCGCCGTGAACAAAGACCTCTAAATCCACATCGACTTTCCCGTGAATCTCTTCCACTCCCCCGATATCCTCGAGGCTTCTTGACACTACAACAACGCTTGCCCCAAGATCCTTATAAAACTGGGCGGACTCCGGATTTACAATACTTGTCATGATCGACGCGTGGATGGGAAGATCGGGAAAATTCTTGTGGATCCAATCCATCATCCCTACATCAGAAACGATGACGGCATCAACACCAAAATCGTTTATCTCAGAAACTCTTCTCTTGAAGTTTTCTACATCGCTTGGTTTGGGGCAGATATTCATTGTAGCGTAGACTTTCGACCCATGGGAGTGTACGGTATTGATAAGATCTTCGAAACTTTCATCCTTAAACTCGACTCTTTTTGGACGCATGGATAGATTAGTAACGCCGGCATAAACAGCGTCCGCTCCATTTTTAGCGGCTACTACCGCTGTATCTATGCTACTTGCGGGGGCCATCAATTCCACTTTTATACTAGATTTTGTCATTTCCTAGCCTTACCCATTTAGCTCTTGCCCATCCCTTTTTTGGCTGCCATAAAAGGGTCTTCATCGAGTGACGAGATGTAATCTTTACCGGACAGACCATAGCGCCAACCGTTGCTTAGATCACCGCAGACCTCTTGAAGATGTCGCTTTAGATCATTAGCCGGATAATCTCCTCTTGAAGCCATTTCGACCAGCGCATTTCTATAAATATTCGCTATCTCAGATATGCGCTCGGCTTCGTCAAAGTGAGTCTCTAGTCGAAACCCGTCAAAACCCTCACTTATTAATGCCGGCATAAATTCAATCATTGAAAAATCATCCGCACTGACAAGTGATGTGCCCACACATCTCATCTTCCAGTCACCCATATCCAGATCGTGAACCTCAGCGCATTGTTGACGACACGGGTCCATCTCCTCCCCAGGAAGATTTCTCCTTAGCAGGCAAGAGTAAGCCATGCCAAGAGGAAGGCTTCCATGTACCGGAACTGCAAATTCTATTCTTTCAACCTGCTCTTTAATCAGCTCGACTTCACTTTCCAAAAGTTCATTAGCGGGAACGATTCTAGTGACCCCCATATCCTTGTAAAAAATAGCGGTCTCAGGTTGATAGATATTTAAAAAAGAGCTCAGATGCACAGGTAGATCGGGAAAGTTTTTTCGCGTCCATCTAAGAACGCCGGCGTCATGGATTTCAACGGCATCGGCGCCAAAAGCAGCTGCTCTAGACACTATCGCTTCAACGCTATCAAAATCTTTACTTTCGGGGATAATCGGTGTTGTAACATACGCTCTTCTGCCCGACAGTTGGATCATCTTTATAGAGTCGGATAGTTCATCAAGGTTTCTAAGTAAGTTGCCGCTTACTTTTAAACAGTAGGGCTGGCCGAGATATACGGAGTCAAGATCGTCTAATTCTGTTTCTGCCAGAATATCGGCAGTAGCTACCGCAGCACTAAGTTCCGGCCACGACTTAAATTCGGGCATTACTTCACCCCGGTGTGGATATACGCGATTCCTTTACATAGGGGCCAGAATTTCACGTCCTTAAAGCCTGCGTTCTTCATCTCCGTGGCAAAATCTTCCGGTGTATAGTATACGCGAATCGAATCGGGTAAATAATCATAAACGCCGGTCTTATCCCTGGTAACCCAAGTAGCTATCCTCGGCATCATCGTATATGAATAAGTGTCATAAAGTTTCCGAAATATACGATTGGGAGGCTGAAACATATCAAGACAGAGTCCCCTGCCACCCGGCTTTAAGACTCGATACATCTCTTGGAAATGCTTATCGATATTCAAATGTCTAGAAGCCACTGCAACGGTCGCTCTGTCGTATGTATTATCTTCTAGCGGGAGAGCTTCAGCGTCTCCTATTTTAGTGGTGACCTGCTCAGTTAGTCCGGCCTTATCGATCTTATGCTGGCCGACTTCCAACATCGCCTCATTCCAGTCTACTGCGGTAACGCGTCCGTTTGGCCCTGCAGCTTTTGCAAGCATCAAAGAGACATCAGCTGTACCGGCACAGATATCGACCATATTCATGCCCTCTTTGACGTCAGCCGCCTTTACCGCTTTTCGCTTCCAACTATAATGGGTTCCAAAACTCATCAAAGTATTGGCAAGGTCGTACCGTTTGGCAACAGAAGTAAAGAAGGCCTGTACCTTTTCGGGAGCCTCCGGTCTCTTAACCTCTTCTAGTCGTTCGTCAAGCATTATCCCTCCATGAAAAAATAAGATTTGATCAGATTAGTACTAATACCTTAACTTAACCGCCAGATTATTACCAGTCTAAAATGCCAAATTATCGATCAATAACACCAGCTTAAGAGATTTTAAAGAAACTTTACAATTACCTGATAACCCTCTTACAACAGTAACCGATAATCATGATTAGAAAAAACCTGGACTAAAAGGAGGTGAAATCTTGAAGAATAAAATATTTATAATAGTCATCATAATCTTAAGCTTATCGGTCGCCGCGATCGCATATGCACAAGAGGGGCAAACAGGAAATGACACACCGACGATCGATAAGCGCCAGAAGACGAATCGTTCTCCGAAACCGAGAAGAGGCCGGCCGCCTCTATTAAATCTGGCAAGAAAAACGTTTAGAGCCAAGATGATGGTCGAGACGCCCGATGGTATAAAGGCAGTAAGGATCGATAGGGGCAAAGTCGTTTCTATAAGCGATTTTGAGATCGATATAGAAGAGAGCGATGGTAGGATCGTCACTATCAAGTTCGACGAAGATACTAAATTTGCCGGAAAGAAAGCTGAAGAGCTGGGTGAAGGCGATAGGGTCCAATCGATCAGGGAAAAAGCAGAGGGTGAAGAGTATAAAACAAGAGCGATCATCACACTAAGAGTTCCCGGTGACCGAAAAGGTCCGAATGGATCAGGCGGACAGGGTGATCAACTCCCCCCTCCGCTCGAGGGATAGTCGTTCTAATAAAAACGGCATATTCCACCGCTAAGAACTGATCGACAGTAAGGCGGTGGAATAAGCCTTTGCTATGATAAAATCTCAGTAGGAGTGGTGAAATGGGTAATGGTCATATCCTTGTCATCGAGGACGAGGAGAATATCGCAAAACTCGTCTCCCTTTACCTGACGAAAGAAGACTACGTCGTAGACGTAGCAGGTAGCGGCGAAGATGGTCTAAAAAAAATTGAAGAAATTTCCTACGAAGCAATCGTACTCGATCTTATGCTTCCCGACTACGATGGTTTTGATGTCTGTAAGAAGATAAGAAAGACAAAAGATATACCGATAATAATGTTGACCGCTAAAGACACTGAGATAGATAAAGTCGTTGGCCTCGAGATCGGCGCTGATGACTATATAACTAAGCCTTTTAGCCCAAGAGAACTTACCGCCCGAATAAAAGCTGTCCTTCGAAGGACAAAAAAGGGCGAAGACCGGCAAGAAGTCATCACTATCGACTCGGTTACCATTGATTCCAAAAGGCATGAAGTCTTTGTCAGTGACAATGAGGTAACCCTTACCGCAAAAGAATTTGACCTTTTGTTTTACCTGTTTGAAAACAAAGGGGTGGTCTTATCCCGGCAAATGATCCTTTCGGCAGTATGGGGCTACGATTATGTGGGCGACACAAGAACTGTAGACGTTCACGTAAATCAGTTACGAACAAAGATTAGCGGCGGCTGTAAGATCGCGACAGTCTGGGGGGTTGGCTACAAAATCGATGATAAGATTTAAATCCCTTAGAAACAGACTCATCTTTTATTTCTCTCTTATGATCGTGATAACTCTGATTATAAGCACATTCGTCGCTACCAGCCTTGTTCGTGTCTATGTAAGGCAGACGGCGATCGCGGAACTTAACCGCCAGGCCGATATTGTAGCCAATCTTTCCGCAAAGGAAAGCTTGCTACCGTCACAATTTGTACGGGTGACCGAAAGGATCCTCCAAAACAAGATTCTATTCATTAGATCGCCCGAACTTGCGGGCAGGCCATTGCCCCAACATGAAAGCGACCAATTTATCCAAGACGAGCTTGCTCAGGACATCATTAATTGGCCACTTTTAGAGGATGATAAACGGCAGATAATAACAAGCAAGATACCGGGTACGGATACGCAGGCCGTCATGGTAGCTCAACCGATATTTTTTAGAGGTAATCT